>CAZMXI010000017.1:22253-39335 GCA_964570205.1 uncultured Tepidisphaeraceae bacterium | reverse complement strand
TGCTGGCGCAGTCCGGGGCGGGCGCCCATGGGCACTATCTGCTTGATGTCGCGATGGAGGACACCACAGCGCCTTACGTGGTGTCCGTGAGCCGGCTGCCGCTGAGTGTGCCAGAGGAGTTCATCTACCCAGACACTGTGATTGCCGCGAATCCGCTGGCGTTCTATCGCCTGGGCGAGTTCGAGGGCGATACATTCCGTGATGCACGAGATGCGGGGCCAGCCGGCGTGTTCTTCGGCTCGCCGGAGCTTGGGGCCGAGGGCGTGTACGGTGCCGGTCGCGATGGGGCGGTGCGGCTGGACGGCGCTGGCGACTACATGGCGGTGGACGATGCGGCGATGGACCTGACGGGGAGCATGTCGTTCTCGATGTGGATCAAGGCCGACTCGTTTGCCAACACGTGGATGCCGATCCTCTATAAGGGCGATGCGGGCGGCGGGGACGGCAACACCCGGACGTACTCCCTTTGGCTGAACAGCAGCGGGCACCTGTGGTGGGGCACGGCGGATGCGGCCGGCAACCAGAACATCACGACAGCCAACGGCGGCATTGTGGCCGGGCAATGGCACCACGTGGCGGGGAGCATTGATCGCACGCGGGGCGAAATCCGCGTCTACATTGATGGGAAGCTGGCGGCCAAGGGCAATGTGCGCGCGGACTTGGCCCGCTCGTACACGACGCCTTTGTTCATCGGGCACACCGCGCAGACACATTCATCCTATAGCGATTTCCACGGCAGCATTGACGACGTGGCGATCTTTGGCAGCGCGGTGGATGAGGCATCGTTGGTCAGGCCGTACTTCATGTCGAAGTACATGGGCGATGAGCGGAGCAGCGATCTGCTGGCGGCCAGTTTCAGCGTCACGGTCAGTGAGCCCTTGTACGAGCCGTCTGTGGACAGCCAGTCATTCAACCTTGCGACATACAACGGGCACACGTACGTGAAGCTCGGGCAGCAGAGCTGGCAGTCAGGTCAGGCGTGGGCGCAAGCTCGCGGGGGAACGCTGGCGGTGATCAATGACCAGGCGGAGCAGGACTTTGTCTACCAGACCTTCGGGAGCAACGATCTGTGGATCGGGATGCTGGATGCGGGTCATGAAGGGACGTGGACGACGGCGGACGGGACGGAAGTGGCGTACACGCACTGGGCGGGCGGCGAGCCCAACAGCGGGGGCGGTTATGACTACGCCTACATGCACTATGGCAATGGGCTGTGGTATGACGGGCACAGCTCCTGGAGCCACCTGTATCCGGTGGTGGAGCTCGGTTCCGATGCGGACGCCGATGCCGATGGCCTGCCCGATGTGCTGGATGCCCGCCCGAGTGACGCCCTGAACGGGTGGCAGCTTGTCGAGGCCGGCGACGACGGCGAGTTCGACACGGCCGATGACGTGGCCTACAGCGTATGGGCCGACCACGACAACAACGTCACGATCAACGTACGCCTGCTGGATGGGCCGATCGGCCCGGGCAGGTATCGCCTGACGATGACCTCATCCCTGCAGGATCGGGTCGGCAACCTGCTGGACGGCAACGTGGATGGGACTGGAGGCGATGATTTCGTCCGGTACTTCAACATCGACGCGCTGCCCGCGGGGTACGTGTTTGAAGGCCGAAGCAATGACTCGCTCGCGACGGCGACGGCGCTTCCGCTGGCGGAGGACCCTGCCGGATCCGGGCATCTGACCGCGCGGGCGCGCGGCTCGATCGACCTCGCCAACTACGCGAACTGGTGGAGCGACAACGACTGGTACTCGGTTGCGCTCGAGGCGGGCGATTTCATCGCCATCAGCGTTGATGCCGGCAGCGGCGGGCTCAATCCTTACGTCGGCCTGTACAACGCCGCGGGCAGCGAACTGGCCACCGACAACGACGGCGGTCCGGGCTCCAATGACTACATCAGCGGCTACGGCGTCACGATCACCGGCACGTACTTCGTCCGCGTGGGCAAGTACTACTACCATGATGTGCCGGGCAATTACGACCTGCACGTCGAGGTCGCGCGCGGCCTGGGCATGGAATCCGACCGCGAGTACGACAACGATGCCATCGGCAAGGCCGATCCCGTCACCTATCAGATCAACGGCGACCAGCGCACCGCCACGGTGGCAGGCATGATCATGGCCGGCCAGAGCGGCAACGTCGACGAAGACTACTTCGACCTCGGCACGGTCGAGGCCGGCCAGAGCATTCTCCTTAGCACGCGCATTCCGGGGTCCAGCGTGCTCAGGCCCATCGTCGAAATCCGCGACGCCAACAACGCGGTGGTCAGCATTGCGACCAACCCATCCGACGCGGTTGCCCGTGCTGACGTCTCGGTCACCGGCAAGTACTATGCGCTGGTACTGGCGTCCGAGGGCCAGGGCGCATATGGGCAGTACCTGATGGACATTGCCATCCAGCCGACATCCGGGCTGAACTTCTCGGATCTGGTGGTTACGACGGTCGATCCCGTCGGCCCGGTGCAGAGCGGAGAACTGGTCACCGTTCAGTGGCACGTGGGCAACTTTGGTGCTGTCGCGACGCCGTCGGCCCAGTGGTCAGACCGTGTCGTCATCTCGCCCGATAACCGCATCGGCGACGGCAACGACATTCAACTGGCGGTGCTCGAGCACGACGGCGTTCTCGATGTCAATGCCACATACGACGCCGAGGCGCTCGTGCGCATTCCCATCGGCATCAGCGGCGACTGGTACATCCTCGTCGCCACGGATTCCGCCAACAGCGTGGCTGAGTTCATCTTCGAGTCCAACAACGTTACGCCCACCGAGGATCCATTCCCCGTTGCGCTGACGCCGTACGCAGATCTGGCCGTCATCGATCTCGTCGCGCCCGCTCGCATCATCGGAACCGATGAGTTCACGATTCAGTGGGCCGTTCAGAATCAGGGCAATGGCACGACCGGCGATGGCACCCCCGGCGGCGTCGTGTCGAGCTGGACCGACCGGATCATCGCGTCGATCAACGACATGGTCGGCGACGCCGACGATCGGGTCATCGCGGAAGTGGTTCACCATGGCGAACTGGCGGCGGACGGCACTTACGCGGGCTCGTTCACAGGGTTGCTGCCGACGGGGCTCAACCTCGAGGGGGATTATCTCCTCTTTGTGGAAACCAATCCCCTGGATGACGTCTATGAGTATCAGGATGTCATCGGCAACGGCCGGAGCGCCGGACCGATTGAGATAGTGCCGCGCGCTTATGTGGATCTTGATCCGACCGTTCTGACCGTTGATCCGGCCGCCCCGCAGAGTGGAAACGAGATCGCCGTCACTTATACCGTTGCCAACAACGGCATCGCCCCGACGTTGGGCTCGTGGGTGGATCGCATCTACCTCTCGACCGACAACCAGCCCGGCAGCGACACGCTGCTCGGCGCTTTCACACGGGACGACCTGGTGCCCGCGGGAGAGAGCTACACCAAGACCATCAACGTCACGCTGCCGGAACGCATCAGCGGCGACCGCTGGCTGGTTCTGGTCACTGATGCCACCACAAAGCTGTACGAGTACAAGTACGAATCGAACAACACGCACGTGTCAGCCGCCTTGCCGATCACCCTGCGCGATGAGGCCGACTTGCGTGCGCAGTTCGATGACGCTCCGGCTGAATCGTCGTGGGGGCAAAGCGTCGGCGTTTCGTGGACGGTGACGAACATCGGCCTGGCCGATACGCGGTCCGATTGGAGCGACCGGGTTTATCTTTCGGCCGACGACAAGCTTGATGGCGGCGATCAGCACTTGAGGACCGTTGCCGGCGAGCCGCTGGCGGCCATCAACGGCGCCTACACCCACAGCACCACGGTCACCATCCCGAACGTGGCGCCGGGCGGGTGGTACCTGATCGTCAAGGCGGATGCAACCGATGTCGAGTTGGAGGGCGATGATGCCAACAATATCAGCGTCACAGGCGTTCAGATCGCCGCGCCGGACCTGCATCCGGCCTCGCTGACGCCCAATGCCGCCGCGTACTATTGGGGCCAGGACATTGCAGTGGACTGGGTCGTTGAGAACCTTGGCGGCGGCGCTGCGGTCGGTACCTGGTACGATGCGATCTATCTTTCCACCGACGCCACTCTGGACGGCGGCGATCGATCGCTTGGAACCCAGGTGGCGCCTTCGCCGCTGAATGCCGGTGAAGACTACGCCGGCGCCAGGACCGTTCGGACTGATCTGAACTGGAACCTGGCTGATGGCGATTACTACCTGCTGTTGAGAGTTGATGTCTACAACGGTCGGCCTGAGACCGATGAGAACAACAACGTGCTGGCCGCCGTGCCTGTCACCATCTCGCTGCCGGCGCTGCCGGACCTGACGTGCGAGGCCGTGAGCGTCAGCCCCGCTTCGCCGCAATCCGGGGATGGCATTACGGTGAGCTGGACCGATCGCAACGCCGGCAATGGCGCGGTCGCGGCCGCCTACTATGATCGGGTGCGCATTACGCGACGCGACACCGGCGCGGTCCTGTATGATCACGTGCTTTACCACAGTGCCGCCGCCAACGCCGACCTGACTCCCGGCGGGGCGGTGCAGCGGCAGGCCGTCATCAACCTGCCCAAGGGCCCGGCCGGTGCCGGCGAATTTGACATCCAGGTGACGGTCGACAACTACAACCAGGTCTTTGAGCACAACGACCAGGCGACCGCCGAGCAGAACAACGTCGCTACCGGCGCTTTCACATCCACGCTGGCGGCCTATCCCGATCTGACCGTCAATGAGCTGAACGTCACCCAGGCGGCCCTCGTCTCCGGCCAGCCGATCACCATCAACTGGCTGTTGACCAACAATGGGCAGGCGCCGATTACCCAGGCCTTCTGGACCCGCGTCCAAGTCACCAACACAACCACGGGTCAGACGCTTCGGTCGGACAACCTCCATTACAATCCGGCCACGGCCGGATCCATCGGCGGCAACGCCGCCAAGCCGCAGAGCCACACCTTCACGTTGCCCGACGGCAGCGCCGGCGCAGGCGATCTGCGGATCATCGTGACCGCCGATGTCTACAACCAGATATACGAGTACTCATCCACTCTGGATGCCGAGGCGAACAACACCAGCGAGATGAGCGCTGCCTCCACGCTGGCGGATTATCCCGACCTTGAAACCAGCAACATCGTTGCCAGCGTCACCGATGCGCTGCCGGGCCAGCAGTTGGAGTTGACATGGACGCTGACCAATGCCGGCACGGCCCCGATCACCGGCCCGATCACCGAGCACATTCTGCTCTCGACCGACAATGCCGTCGGCAGTGATGCCTTCTACAAGGCCGTGACGTTCCAGGGAACGCTTGCAGCAGGCGAATCCGTGATGCGGAGTGCCGTGGCCACACTGCCGACGTTCGTCGCCGGGGCAAGGTGGTTCGTCGTCCACGCCGATCCGGGCAACCACGTCTTCGAGTTGGACAATGCCGACAACATCAGTATTTCGGCGGCTCCTGTGAATACGCCCCTCGGCCTGATTATCGCAACCGATAAGGCCATTCTCAAGGAAGGCCAGACCGGCAACGTCACGATCACGCGCAATGGCCCGGTCGATGCGGAGCTGGTTGTCACGCTGCAGAATACCCAGCCCGGTTCGCTCCAGGCGCCCGAGACCGTAACGATCCCGGTTGGCGCTTCGTCTCGCACATTCCAGGTCACCGCTCTGGATGACGCGATCGTCGATGGCGATGCCTTGGCGACCCTCACCGCATCGCAGGCCGCCTATGGCATCGCGTCGCTTGATGTGACCGTCGCCGACAACGATGTGCCGTCGCTGACGCTGCAGCTCTCGCCTGACCCGGTCAGCGAGGGTGAAGGAAATGATGCCGTGCGCATCCGCGTCTGGCGCAACACCGGCACGATCGGCGATCTGACGGTGTACCTGTCCTGTGCCGACCCGCTTCGCTTGGATGTGCCGCTGCTGGCGACAATACCGGACGGCGCGGACACCGTGGATGTTTTCGCGGACGTCAAGGACAACATCTACGTGGATGGCCTGAAGGTGATCGATGTCGCGGCTTCCGCCGCGGGTTACGTCGTGGGCTCCGACTCGCTGGCTTTCCTGGATAATGACATCCCGAACCTCGAACTGGTGGCCGAAGCCTCCACGATTTCAGAGGGCGCCGGCGCCTATGGCACCAGCGTCACCGTGACGCGCAGCTTCGCCAGCCCGATCGACCTTTACGTGCAGCTCACCGGCGGAAACGGCCAGTTGAGCCTGCCGAGCTACGTGCGCATTCCCGCATTCCAGACCTCGGCCACGTTCGACATCGGTGCGATCAACGACAGCAACGTCACGGGCGATCGAACGGTCATCGTGACGGCCCGCGTGGTGGATTCATTCACGAAATCCGCGGTCGAGAGCGGCAAGACGACCATGAACATCAAGGTCACGGAGGATGACGGCCCGACGCTGACCGTCACCGCGCTGACCCCGGCCATTGCCGAGGCCGGCTCGGGCACGATCCGCATCCGGCGCAACACCGGCACCGCGGGCGTGCTGCCGATTACGCTGCTCTCCAGCAACACCGGCGAGTTGACGGTTGTCGGCACGGCGGAGATTCCCGACGGCCGTGATTATGTCGATGTTGTTGTCGATGGCGTCGAGGATGGCGTGGTGGATGGTGCGAAGAACGTCACCGTCACGGCGGCAGCGATGGGCTTCGGCGGCAGCGGGGCGGTCGTCACGGTCACCGACAGCGACCTGCCCGACCTGGCTGTCACCACGATCGTGGTGCCGGCGAGCGGCGAGACCGGCCAGACCATTACAATCAACTATGTCGTCGCCAACGAGGGTGTGGCGGTGGCCAACGGCTCATGGGCCGAGCGCGTCTACATCTCCGACCGTGCCCGATTTGACGACCGCGCCGTCCAGTTGCGCCAGTTTGTCCACAACGGCCCGCTGGCCGTGGGTGAGACCTACCAGGGCAGCGTCACCCTGTCGCTGCCGGCCAACGTCGGCAATCACTACATCATCGTTCGCACCGATGTGGTTGGCGCGGTCGAGGAACTTCGTGAAGGCAATAACGCCAAGGTTTCTGACCCCATCAACGTTGCGCCGGCGTACACCGCCACCGTACAGGTGGAACAGGATGTGTACGGCGCCGGGCAGCCGATTCACCTGTCCGGCCTGGCGACGCGCACCCGCGACGGCCAGCCCGCCGCGTTCGAGTTCGTCAACGTCCAGATCATGATCAACGGCTCCGTCCGGACCATCCGTGCGTTCACCGAGGCCAATGGCACCTACGAAGCCACCTTCCAGCCGCTCTACAACGAGGCCGGCAATTACGACGTGGGCGCCAATCACCCCGGCATCGCCGTATTCACCGCCCAGGATGCCTTCGCCATCGCCGGAATGCGCGCCGACAGCGCGTCGGTTTCCCTGACGCCCAATGTGCCTGTCACCCGCAGCATCACCATCTCCAACCGCAGTTCCGTGCCCATCACCGGGATTCAGGTTGAGACCCAGTTTGTGCCTGAGGGCATGACCTTCGATGTCGCTTTCGCCGAAGTCCTGCCCGGCAACGGACAGGCCGACCTGTCCTTCACGGTCAACGCCACCGATCCGGAACTCGGCCGGGGCACCGTCATCATGAAGCTCACCAGCGCCGAGGGCGCTGCCATTGAGATTCCCGTCACCGTCACCGTCGTCCCGCTCCTGGCTTCCCTGGTCACCAATCCCGGCAATCTGAGCGACGGCATGCTGCGCGGCCAGCGCAAGACCATCGATGTCTCCATCATGAACACGGGCAGCGCCCCCAGCGGCGACATAGAGGTGCTCCTGCCCGACTTTGACTGGATGAAGCTGCTGTCGCCGGGCACGATCGCATCCCTTGGCCCGGGCGAGATCGCCACGATCACGCTCGAACTGGCGCCCACCGACCAGACCGCGCTGTTGCTCTACACCGGCCAGATCGCCATCAATGCCGCCAACGGCGCCAGCCGCATGCTCGGATTCAGCTTCCGCTGCCTGTCCGAGGCCATGGGTGATGTCCGGATCAGCGTCGAAGATGAATACACCTATTATGTGGAGGGCGCCCCCAAGGTCGCCGGCGCCACCGTCCGCCTTTATGACCCGATCACCGGCGAGAAGCTCTTTGAAACCATCACCGATGAAACCGGCGTCGCCAGTTTCATCAACGTCGCCGAAGGCGCTTACCAGCTCGATGTCTACGCGCCCAAGCACGGCACCTTCCGCAGCCGGTTCGATGTCAAGCCCGGCGTTCTGAACGAGCAGGATGTCTTCATCCCGCGCCAGCTTGTCACCTACAACTGGACCGTCGTCCCTGTCGAGATTGAGGACAAGTACACGATCGTCCTCGAACCAACCTTCGAAACCAACGTGCCCGTTCCGGTTGTCACGATCGACAATCCCAACATCATGCCGCTCGTGGTGGAAGATCGCTGGACCCAATTTGAGATTCAGCTCACCAACCACGGCCTCATCGCCGCCCAGAACGTGCACCTGCGCATCCCCACCCACCCGTACTACGAGATTGAGGCGCTGGTTGAGGACATCGGCGTCCTGCCGGCCAAGACGACCATCCAGGTCCCCGTGCGCATCCGGGGCATCATGGGTGCTGCAGCCGAACAGGCGGCCGTTGCCGCGGCCGAGCGGGAGCTCAAGCAGAACTCCGGCTATGGCGACCAGGCGATCTGGGCGAACTGCCTCCAGATTGGCCCGGACATCCCCTGCGTCGACATGCCCGAGATCGATGCCCTTTACTCTTATGTCTGCAAGGACAACAAATGGCAGATGGTCAGGACCGACCTCACCCCGATCTGCGTGGCCAAGGATGTCTATGACTGCCTGGAAAACGCCTGGGATGCGGCCGCGGGCTCGTTGCCGAGCCTTGGCGGCAACCTGGCCAATGCCCCATGTGCCCTGATCGACCTGATTCTGCAATGCGCCGACACCGGCCTGAGCGATTGCCAGAAGGCGTTGATCAAGGCCGCCTGCCAGGGAGTCACGGGCGCGTTGACCGGCGGCGTCGTCGGCGCTGCCGCTGGCGTGGCCGGCGCGTTCGGCGACTTGTTGAGCTGCCTCTGCGATCTCTTCGACTTCGACATCAGCCCTGGCGGCGGCGGCGGCGGTGGCGCACCCTACGGCGGCGGCACCGGCGGTTCATTCAGCACCGATGGGTGCAACGAAAGCAGTGCTCTTGGCGACCAGGTCATTCCGTCGGCCAACGGTGGCGGCGTCTGCGCCCGCGTCAAACTCAGAATCGAGCAGGAAGCCGTCCTTACCCGTACAGGCTTCGCCGGCCTGTTCGAACTGGAGAACGGCACCCCTGGCACCACGCTCGAGGGCATCCGCGTCGATATCGACATTCGCGACCGCTACGGCAATCCCGCCAACGACAAGTTCGGTTATCGCGACCCCGATGTCACGGGCCTCGGAACGGTCGACGGCAATGGCGTACTGGCCGGCGGCCAGTCGGGCTCGGCCCGATGGCTGTTTGTCCCCACGCGGGATGCGGCCCCCACGGAGGCCACGCCCTACTCGATCGGCGGCACCCTCCGATATATCGAGAACGGCGTTGAGGTCGTCGTGCCGCTGCTTCCGGCGACGATCACAGTTCATCCCGATCCGCTGCTCACGCTGGATTACTTCCTGCAACGCGATGTCTACGCCGATGATCCCTTCACGGATCCTGTCGAACCGTCGGTTCCGTTCACGCTCGGCGTTCTGGCCCAGAACACCGGCGGCGGCAATGCGCGCAACTTCCGCATCACCAGCGGCCAGCCCAAGATCATCGAGAATGAAAAGGGCTTGCTGATCGACTTCAAGATCGTCGGTACCCAGGTCGGCGAGACCCAGGTCAACCCATCCCTGACGGTCAACTTCGGCGACATCAGCGCGGGCACCAGCGAGTCCGCCCGCTGGCTGATGACTTCCACGCTCCAGGGTCACTTCATTGAATACGAGGCCTACTTTGAGCACGTGGACGACTTCGGCAACCCGCGCACCAGCCTGATCGACGCCGTCAACTTCCATGAATTGGTCCATGCCCTCAAGGTCCATCTGCCCGGCCAGGGCGTGACGGATGATAACCAGTTCGATTTCCTGGCCAACGACCTGCCCGACCCCAGGAAAGAGCCGGACATGCTGTATATGAGCGATGGCTCCAAGCACCGCGTCGAGGTCGCCGCGACCGCGGTCACCGACGGCAACGTCACCCTAAGCGATATGGAGGTGCAGCTCACCACCAGCCTCACCGACAGCGAGTGGAGCTACGTCGTCTTCCCGGACCCCGGCGCCAACTACGTCCTGAAGGACGTCATCCGCTCCGATGGCTCGAAGCTGCGCGTTGGCGATAATGCCTGGCGCACCGACCGCACCTTCGGCGACGATGCCCGCGCGATCTACCTCAACCAGGTGCACATCCTGGACAAGAACAGCACCGGTTCCTACCGGCTCGTCTATGGCAAGCCCGACGAGGTTGCCCCGAACATCGTCGGCGTCGGCCCCGTCACCCCCGACCCGCGCAACAACGCCGTTGATGCCATCGGTGTCCGCTTCAGCGAGAAGTTGGCCGAGGGCAGCTTCGACTTCGCCGACATCACCCTTGCCCGCAACGGCGCTGTCCTGCCCATCAGCGAGGTTGCATCGATCGTCAAGGTCAACGACACCGACTACCGCATCGAGGGTCTGGCCCTGCTTACCGGCACTGCCGGCGACTACGTCCTGACCATTGACGCCGCGGGCGTCAAGGACCTTTGGGACAACGCAGGCGTGGACACGGGCGTCGATAGCTGGACCACCGTTCCTGACGTCCCTGTCATCAACACCCTTGGCGCCGACCTGCCGCAGATCACCAACGATCCGGTCGCTCAGGTGACCGTGGTGTTCTCCAAGGCGATCGATCCGGCGACGTTTGATCTGTCCGACCTGTCGCTGACCGTTAACGGCGAGGCCGTCGCCCTTGCCGGCCCGGCTGTCATCACCCAGGTTTCCGGCACCGAATTCCGCATCGAAGCCCTGTCTGACTTCACCGCGGCAGGTGGCGAGTACAGGCTCGCCGTCGATGCCGCCGGCGTCAAGGACCTTGCGGACAACGACGGTCAGGGCGTCGTAGACGTCTCGTGGACGATGGACATCGTCGCTCCTGAGGTCACCTACCTTGAAAGCCTTGCCACCAACCCCCGCAACATCGCCGTCCTGTCGCTGGACGTTGAGTTCAGTGAGCCGATCGACCTCGCTACCTTCACTGCCGATGACATCGTCCTCAGTCGCGGCGGCGGGGCGGATGTGTTCACATCCGGCCTCACCTGGGTTCCGCTCTCCGACCGCAAGCTCCGCCTCAGCGGCTTTACTCACCTGACGGGCGTGGCCGGCACCTATGACTTCACCATCGTCGGCGCGGGCATCGCCGACCTGGCTGGCAACCCGGTTGGCAATTCGATGACCACCTCCTGGGTGCTCGACCTGGTTGCGCCCGATGCGCCCACCCATCTCGCCATCGTTCCCGATAATGGGACCTCCGGCGAGGATGGCCGCACCAACACCGCGAAGGTCACCCTCACGGGCGACATCGCCGAACCGGGCCTTACCGTCCGCGTTTACGATACCACCACAGGCGTATCTCTGGGCTCGGCAGCCGTCAGCGGCACCAGCTTCAGCAAGGCGCTTACGCTCGACACGCCCGGCGTCCACCGCCTGCGCGTCTATGCCGTGGATCAGGCGGCCAACGTCTCCGCCGACAGCTTCTTCGATGTGTTCATTGACCTGGCCCGCCCGGGCATCGAACAGGTCACCGGCCTCGGCGCGGCTACCGTGGCCATCCCGGTCGGCTTCCTCGACGTCCAGTTCACCGAGGCCATCGACCCTGATACGTTCACCATTGATCGGCTCTCCCTGACCCGTGACGGCGCCCCCGTCGATCTCACGGGCGTGAGCATCACCAGGCTCAGCGCCCTCACATATCGCATCGGCGGGCTCACCGCCGCGACAGAGCCCCTGGGCCTCTACCTGCTCAACATCGGCATGGCCAGCATCGCCGACGATGCCGGCAACACCGGACTGGAGGATCACCTCATCTCCTGGACCCATGTGACCGCGCTGGCGTCCATCGGTGATTACGTCTGGTATGACGCCGACTTCGACGGCGTGCAGGATGACACCGAGACCGGCGCGCCCGATGTCACGGTGCAACTCCATCTCGAAGATGGTACCCTGATTGACACCGTCACCACCGGGCCCGACGGCCGGTTTGTCTTCGATAACCTCAATCCTGACGGCAGGTACTTCCTCCAGTTCGTCGCGCCCGATGGCTATGGCCTGACTTATCCCGATGTCACCGGCAATGGTAACGACAGCGATGCCGACGACCAGACCGGCCTGACCGACACCTTTGCGGTCGCCGTCGGGCCCAACAATACGTGGGATGCGGGCCTGGTCAGGCTCGGCTCGATCAGCGGCGTGGTGTGGGATGATGTCGATGGCGATGGCCAGCGCGACGATGGAGAGGATTTCCTGTCCGACTGGACCGTCTTCATCGATGTGGACCGCAACGGACAGCGAGATGCCGGCGAACCCAGCCGCGCAACCGACGCCAATGGCGGCTATCGCTTCGAGAACCTCCGCCCTGGAACTTACGTCGTCGCGGTCGAGGTCCCACAGGGCTGGCAGCAAACCAGCCCGGACAACGCCGGCATCACGCTTCAGACGGCTGATGTGATCGCCTCGTCCACGCAGGGCGATCCGGGCGGCGGCACCGCCGCTGCCAGCGATAGCTATTCCGCTGCACTTGACCTGATCGGCGTTGATGACCTGATGGCCGACAGTCGCTTCTCCGGGCTTACCGGCGAGGGTTACTCGGTCGTGATCATCGACACCGGCATCGATCTGGCCAATCCGTTCTTCGGTCCTGATGTCGATGGCAATGGTGTCGCTGACCGCATCGTCTTCCATCATGATTTCGCGGACGACGACAGCGATGCCAGCGATGTCGCCGGCCACGGCACCCACATTGCCGGCATCATAGGCTCCGCCGATTCGACGTATCGCGGCGTCGTGCCCGGCGTGAACTTCATTGTCCTGAAAGTCTTCACGGACGAAGGGGCCGGCGCTTTCAACCAGGCCGAAAAGGCCCTTCAGTGGGTCGTCAACAACGCGTCGCTCTTCAATGTGGTCGCCGTCAATATGTCCTTCGGCGACGGCCGCAACTGGGATTGGCCCGCCGCCACCGATTGTGGCTGCGGCGGCACCCTCAAGCGGGAAAGCTATGGCATGGGCGACGAACTGGCCACCCTCCGCTCCATGAGCGTTGTGGTTACAGCGGCCGCGGGCAACCACTTTGCCGAGGTTAACGGCGTGCAGGGTATGAATTACCCGGCCGCCGACCCGAACACCATCAGCGTTGGCGCTGTGTGGGATTCCGATCGAGGCGGATCGTGGCTCTTTGAAGGCACCAGCGCCGTCGATTACACCACCGACGCCGACCGCATCGCGGCTTTCAGCCAGCGGCAGGCCGGCTACCTTGATGTCTTTGCCCCCGGCGCCATCATCACCTCGGCGGCCATCGGCGGCGGCACCCGTGACATGCAGGGCACCAGCCAGGCCACCGCGTTCGTCACCGGCGCTGTGGTCATCGCCCAGCAGCTCGCCCAGCAGCACCTGAACCGCCGGCTGACCCTCACCGAGTTCCGCACGCTGCTCCAGACCACCGGCGTCGTCGTCCTCGACGGCGACGACGAGAACGACAACGTCACCAACACCCAGCAGGCTTACGCACGCCTGGATGTCTATGAGATGGCCCAGGAAATCCTGCGGATGAACCCCAACCAGGCCCCCGACGACAGCGGCAACACCAACGGCGGCGCGAACCACGGCGATGGCCAGGGCTATGCCTACCAGATCGACCTGGCTCCCGGCGAAGAGGTGCTCGACGCCGACTTCGGCGTCCGGCCGGCTGTCACGCCGCAGGTCGAACTCGGGCCCGACACCACCGTCAGCTCCGGCAACGTCTTTAACCGCGCCATCGAGATCACGGATCCCGACGCGGCCGACAAATGGACCGTCACCATCGACTACGGCGACGATACCGACCCCGTCAGCTTCGTCACCACCGAGCGCAGCTTCGCCCTGAACCACACCTGGTCGGCGATGGGCGATTACCCGGTCACTGTCACCGTCACCGACGACCGCGGCCTTGTCGCCACCGACACCATGCAGGTGAAAGTCCAGCCGGCCATCACCAACATCCGCGTCAATGGCGGGCCGGCGCAGCGCTCGACGGTGTACAAGGTCTCCATCGATTTCGACCAGCACGTCGATATCAGCCTCGTTACGCCCACGCTGACTCGCCGCCTCGCCGATGGCTCCACCGAGCCTGTGAGCTTCACCATGGTCCATTGCCCGTACTGCCTGCCGGAAGACCCGTCAATTCACGTCCTGCACTGGAATGGCGAATCCCTGCCTGATGGTGTCTACGACATCACCTTCGCGGGCGCTGGCTTCCGCGTCAGCTTCGCCGCCGCGACCGGGTCGGCCGACAACTTCGCCTTCCATCGCCTCTTCGGCGACCTGGATGGCGATAAGGATGTGGATGGACTGGACTTGAGGCGGTTCAAGTTCGCCTATGGCGACACTTGGACCGGCCTGGTGGCCGATAAGGATGGCTACGACTACGACGGCGACAACACCGTCACCCGCGACGATATGAACGCGGCACGCCGCCGCTTCGGCCTTCGCTACATCTACGACCGCGAGCCCGGCCAGGGATCGTTCAAGGTCAACAAGCTTGGGCGGGCTGTCTCCAGCCCGACATCCAGCCTGACGGGCGACATTGTGACCCGCGTCGCGCGGACGCCGGTCTGGAAGAGTGTCAGCCGCGCACGCCGGGCCCGCTGATAGGGTGGCCGGCCGTCATCGAGTTTGCGATTCATTTGCCGCGACCCGAACGGTCTCGGCAGGAGAGGATGGAGTGTGATGAACAGGGCATTTCGCACGTTGGCGATCACCGCGGCCGGCCTTCTGGCCGCCCCGGCTCTCAGTGACGCGGCCGTCGTCTACACCTTGGTGTCCGACCAGCCGACCTACCAGGTGCAGATTGGCCAGACCGCGACAGTTGAGCTTTACCTGCTTGAACAGACCGGCGATGGCGCTCCTTCAACGCTGCTGGACGAGGATGGGCTGTTTACCGCCCACTACCGCGTGTCGCAGCCCCCGGACATGTCTCCTGTTCAGGTTGCGGCCATTGTGTCCGCCTCGCCCAACACCGCAGATTTCGCGTGGTCGCTGCCTGAAGACGTCAAGCTTGACCCCGGCGGCTTGATGGTCGATGTCAGCCTCGTCGCCGATTTCGAACTCCCGGCCGGCCCCATGGGCGATGACCTCGGCAACGGCCTCCGCAGCGTCTACCTGGGTTCCGTGGATATGCGCGGCGATGCCCCCGGCCAGCGCGTGTTCACGATCGCCGATATCCCGGATCTCGATGGTTTCGTGACTTTCAGCGGCGACCTCGATGTATCACTCGATGCAAACGTCGCCTCGACGCAGTTCACTTTCGTGGTCGTGCCGGAACCAGCCGGCCTGCTCGGCCTTATCGTTTTGTCCGGCCTCTCGCTACGTCGCCGCATGTAAGTCGTCGTAATCCGGTCCGTCCATCCCTTTGCCGCCCGGGCTCCCGATGCCGGGCGGCGGCTCCGTTTTGGCCGAGCCATCCCAGGCCAACCGGGCCGCGCATCGTATTCGGGTGCTTCTCTCAAGCATGAACTGTGCTATGATCTCCCGTCTTAACCTGTAGGAGAACCTCGATATGGCCATCAGCGATACCGTCAAGAAAGGCATGATTCGCGCCCCTCATCGCAGCCTACTTCGCGCCACTGGCGTCATCCAATCCGAGGCCGATTTCGACAAGCCCTTCATTGCGGTCTGCAATTCCTTTGTCCAGATCGTTCCAGGCCATGCCCATCTCGACGTCGTTGGCAGGAAAGTCCGCGAAGCGGTCCGCGCGGCAGGCGGCGTACCGTTCGAGTTCAACACTATCGGCGTGGATGATGGCATCGCTATGGGCCATGTCGGCATGAAGTACTCCCTGGCGTCCCGAGAACTCATTGCCCATGCTCCGTGCCCATTGCTTTGACGGCATGGTCTGCATTCCCAACTGCGACAAGATCGTCCCCGGCATGATGATGGCCGCCGCCCGCGTGAACATCCCCGCCGTATTCGTCTCAGGTGGGCCAATGAAGGCGGGCGTCAACCCCGCTACGGGCAAGAAGATCGACCTGATTTCCGTTTTTGAAGGCGTGGGCCGCGTTTCCGCCGGCAAAATGAGCGAGAAGGAGCTGTTCGAGGTTGAGCAGCACGCCTGCCCGACGTGCGGCTCCTGCTCGGGCATGTTCACCGCCAACAGCATGAACTGCCTCTGCGAGGCCCTCGGTCTGGCGCTGCCCTGCAACGGGTCTATCCTCGCCGTTGACCCCAAACGCGATGAGCTGTTCAAGGCCGCCGGTCGGCAGATCATCGAACTGGTGAAACGCGACATCAAGCCTCGCGACATCCTTACAACCAGAGCTTTCGAGAACGCCTTCGCTCTGGACATGGCCATGGGTGGCTCCACCAACACCGTCCTGCATGCCCTCGCCGTCGCCCAGGAGGCCGGCTGCCCGTTCGACCTGCATAAGCTCAACGAAGTGGCCGCCCGCGTGCCGCACATCTGCAAGGTCTCGCCGGCCGGCATCCACCACATGGAGGACATCGACCGCGCAGGCGGCATCAGCGCCATCCTCAAGACCATCGCCGCCAAGCCCGGCACCCTGCACCTGGATTGCATCACCGTCACCGGCAAGACCCTCGGCGAGAACATCGCCGACGCCGCGGTGAAGGATCCCGAGGTCATCCGCCCGCTCGATCGCGCCTACAGCGAGAAGGGCGGCCTGGCCGTCCTTTTTGGCAACCTCGCCCCCAACGGGTCGGTGGTGAAGACCGGCGGCGTCGCCCCGCAGATGATGAAGCACCGCGGACCGGCCGTGATCTTCCATTCCGAAGAGGATGCCAACGCCGGCATTCTCGCCGGCAAGGTCAAGGCCGGCGATGTCGTGGTCGTCCGCTATGAAGGCCCGCGCGGCGGCCCGGGCATGCAGGAAATGCTCGCCCC
>CAZMXI010000017.1:0-22243 GCA_964570205.1 uncultured Tepidisphaeraceae bacterium | reverse complement strand
GGCCGCGACCTGGGCGAATCCGTTGCCCTGATCACCGACGGCCGCTTCTCCGGCGGCACCCGCGGCGCGTGCATCGGCCATGTCTCCCCCGAAGCCGCCGCCGGCGGCCCCATCGGCCTCATCGAGCCGGGCGACACCATCGAGGTGGATATCCCCAACCGCACCCTCACGCTCTGCGTGGATGAAGCGACGCTCGCCAGGCGCAAGGCCGCCTGGAAGTGCCCGCCACCCAAGGTCGATTACGGCTACTTGGCCCGCTACGCCGCCATGACCACCAGCGCCGATACCGGCGCGATCCTTCGCAAGCCGAATCTGTAACGGCGCATCGCCATTTCCGCGCCCCAAAAAAGTACGCCCCGCGAATCGCCGTTTCCGGCTTTCGCGGGGCGCTTTGCAGCTACCCGCGATAGCCTTTTTAGGGGTCTAGCGCGGGCTGATTCCACAGTTGGCCGCCATCGGGCCACTCTCTCTATACGATACTATCGCCCCCCGGTTTCGCTCAGTCAAGCAGAATCCATTGCCGCTTTGAATCGCGGCTCAGCGATTGCGCCAACAGCCGGACATAAACTGCTGATCCAGCTTGACATACCGCTTGCAGGTGTTCCGCAGGTTGGCCACTTCGTTGAGCTTCCGGAACGCCGATTCAGCGGGACCTATGACGAAGGCCACCTCGCACCAAGCCCCTTCGGCACGCCCGATCTCGAGCGCCGGCCAGAAGTCGTTGTCGCCGCTGACCAGGATCAGCCGGCCAGCTTCCTTATGGCAGGCGGCCTGCACCAGTCGGGCGGCGGCTCCGACATCTGTCCCCTTCTCGGTATAGGCGATGTAGCGGTGGCCGCACTTGTAGCACTCCACCTGCCGGACCTGATGCCGGCCCAGGTGCAGGGTCACGTTGGGCATCTTGCGGAGCTGATTGAAGTCACCGGTCTGCTTGCGATATCGCCGCTCGTCGGACATGCGGATGTACGGCGCCGTGAAGTAGTGTGTGTGAAGCAGGCGAGTTCCTGCAGTCAGCGCTGCGAAGAGCAGATCGAAGTCGATGTCGTCACGCCCGAACGCCTCAAGACATCGGTAGTCCAGATTCGTCCCGTCCACAAACAGCAGCGACGTGGATGGCGAGGAAACTTGCGGCGTTGTCGCCAGTTGCGAGGACATGTGGGCATCGTACTGACGCCGCCGTGGCACGTCGAGGTGAAGCCGCCTCCATCGTGGGCGGGGCGTGGCTTACGCCAGCATGCCCCGGCTGTCCATGTCGGCCGGGGCATTGATGCCCAGCAGGTCGAGGATGGTGCGGGTGGTGTCGATCACGCAGCGGCGTTCCCGCGTCACCTGCCGCCCCGTCGCCATGAAGAACGCATCGTGTCGCGTGTGCATGCCGGTCAGCGGCGTATGCTCGAAAAGCTCGCCACGCGACAGGTTTGCCTTCAGGTCAAAGCCATCGATCGGATCGATGACGATGTCCGGGGCGTGATCCACGTATGGGCCGTGATATACCTCTTCCCGCGTGCGGATTGCTTTGCAGAGCGGCCGCCCGGTCTTGGGATCGGCGAGCTTGCCCAGTTTCTCGATCAGTTCCGCTCGAATTGCCGCGTAATCGCCCGGCTTCACGCCGCCGCGGGCGTAGACATCCTGCCGCATGATGTGGATGCGGCCGGGAACCAGCGCAAATGCCTTCGATCCCGGCGAAATCGCCCCGAAAAGCTGCGAAAGGTCTCCGCCCACCTGCAGGTACCCTTCGCCCATCAGCCACCGATTGAGCTGCACCTCCGCCTCGATCGAGCAGAACCCGTGGTCGCTCATGATGATCAGCACATCATCGCCGCCCATGCGGTCGGCGATGTAGCCGATCAGCTCATCGACCTTTCGGTGCAAGCCCTCGAAGAACGCCTTCTCGTCGGCCTTGCCGGTCTCCCACTGCTTCCACATGAAGTGATAGAGCCGGTCGGTCTCCATCACGTGCAGCACGAACAGATCCCACCCCTCCTTGTCGAACAATGCCTCGACGGCCCGCCGTCGGCCTTCCAGCGCCTCGGTCAGGCCGCGGCGGAGGTACGAGGGCTCCTGCCGTGCCCGCATCGGGTCGATGTCCAGTTGATACCCCAGGCGAGAGAGCTCCTCCAGTCGGCCGGGCGGATAGACCGCCTTGTCAAGGCTCGGCGACAGGAAGCACCCGGCCAGCAGGCCGTTGATCGGCCGTGGCGGATAGCTGCTGGGCACCCCCAGGCAGACCACCTTGCCGCCGGCCCGCGAGACGATCTCCGGCAGTGTCTCGCTGCGCAGGTTCTGCCCGTTGGGCATGCGGAGCTGCATGTCGCGACCAACTTCGGCGAATCCGAAAATGTCGAACTGGCCCGGGTTTTTGCCCGTCAGAAACGTGGCCCACGCCACGTTCGACACCGTCGGCAGCACGCTGTCCATCTGGCATGAGTTCGATTCGTTCATCAGCCGCGCCATCTGCGGCATGACGCCCTCCTGTCCGAATCGCATCAGCAGCGAATGCGGAACGCCGTCGATCCCCAGGACGAATACGCGCTTCTTGGCTGCCATATCACGTCACACTTTCGGCTGAAGGATGATCCCGCCCGCCTCGGCGTCGTTGCTGCGCATCAGCACGAACCGCCCGAGCTCCGGCGTCAGCTTGAATGGCTCGACCACCACCGGCCGCTCCGTCCGCAAAGTCACCCGCGCCACGTGTGTCGGCTCCATGCGCTGCGCCTTCTCGGCGATCAGTTCCAGCGTCGAGCTGTCCATCAGGTTCTCGATCGTCTCAACCCTCGCGGCCACTTCCTGCGTCGCGCACCGGAAGAAAATTGGCTCCTCGATGCCAAACGGCTTCTCGGCCAGCCAGAACACCGTCGCCACGAACCGGTCTGTCGCCGGCGCTGGCGCATCGGCCGGGCACGCCACCGCGCCGCGTTCCACGCCTTTGATGGGCGCATCGATCGTAAAGCCCGTGCTCTCCCCGGCCTGCGCCGAATTCTTCTGCTGGCCCCACGCCTCCACCGACCGCACCCGCGTGCGCACATCGGCGGGCATCAGGCGGATTTCCTGCCCCTCCCGCAAGGCGCCGCTCTCGACCCGGCCGACCAGGATGCTCTTTCCATCGATCGAATACACATCCTGCACCGGTAGCCGAAGCTGGTCTCCCGCCTCGCGCCTGCGCTTCAGCACCCGCAGCGCCTCCAGCAGCGTCGGCCCATCGTACCAGGTCATGTTTGTCGACCGGTGCACCAGGTTGTCGCCCAGCTTCGCCGATACCGGCACCGCGAACAGCGGCTCGATTCCGACAGACCTGAACCACGCCCCCAGGTCCGCCGTCGCCTGCCGATACGCCGCCTGGTCCCAGCCCACCAGGTCCATCTTGTTGATCATCAGGATGACCTGGTCGATCCCCAGCATGCTCAGCACGTACGCGTGCCGCCGTGTCTGCTCGCGGATGCCCTCCTTGATGTCCAGCATGATCACCGCGGCGTCGGCCTGGCTTGCCCCCGTGATCATGTTGCGCATGAATTCCCGATGCCCCGGGGCGTCGATGATGACATACTCGGCATCCGCCGTCTTGAAGAAGATCTGTGTCGTGTCGATCGTGATGTTCCGCCGCCGCTCTTCCTCCAGGTGGTCCATCACATAGGCGAACTCCACCTCCCGCCCAAGCTCCTTCGACGCCTTCTCGATTTCCTCGATCTTCGAGGCCGGCAGCGAGCCCGTGTCATACAGCAGCCGCCCGATCAGCGTGCTCTTGCCGTGGTCCACGTGGCCGACGATGACGAATCTGACCTGCGTCTGGTGTTCTCGATCCATTACATGTACCCCATCGCGCGAAGCTTCTGCATGGTATAGGCCGATTCCTTGTCCTGCGCCCGCCCGGCCCGCTCGGCCTGCCGGGTGATCGTCAATTCGGCCACGATCTCATCGAGGTTCGATGCATCCGACTGCACGGGGCTGCAGCACGTCTTGCACCCGATGCTCCGGAACCGCTGCCCGCCGTTCGCGAAGTACAGCTCCGTCATCGGGATGTTCTCCCGCCGCACGTAAGTCCAGATGTCCAGCTCGGTCCAGTGCAGCATCGGATGGACGCGCACGTGCGTCCCTTCGGCGTACCGGTTCTTGTACAGGTTCCACAGCTCCGGCGGCTGGTTCTGGTAATCCCAGGTAAAGCTCTCATCCCGCGGCGAGAAATACCGCTCTTTTGCCCGGATGCCGTGCTCATCCCGCCGGATGCCCAGCAATAGCGCTGAGAAGCTCCAGTGCGCGATCGCCTGCTTCAGCGCCTCGGTCTTCAACGCTGTGCAGCAGCCCAGCTTGCTCTTCTCCGGACCCATCCCGCCGGCCAGCGCTTCCTCGTTGCGCCACACCCGCAGGTCCAGGCCCCACTCTTTAGCCTTCTCATCGCGGAACTTGTACATCTCCGGGAACTTATAGCTCGTGTCGATGTGCAGCACCGGGAACGGCAGCTTGCCGAAAAACGCCTTGCGGCAGATCCACAGCAATGCCGAGGAATCCTTCCCGATCGACCACAGCAGCGCGATATTCCGGTACTGCTGGTAAGCCTCGCGCACGATGTAGATGCTCTGGCTTTCCAGTTCGTCCAGCTTCGTCAGCGGCATCGGCGCCACTCTCCTTTACATCAAGAGCCCACACGATTTCCGTCTAGAGCCCACACGGCGGCCGGCCTGAACCGGCCCGCGCCAAAGCCCGATTGTATACCACACACAACCCCCGAGGTCGAACCCCGGCCCGCCCAACCCTTCACACCCCTTCGCACCCCACGGTAGGGCCACGGCTTCCCCGCCCATCCCAATCCCGCCAGGAACACAAGACCTCCATGCGGTCCTTTCTTCGCCTGAGGACCCACCTCCGTGTTTCCCTGCCTCCAATGGTTCGCTCTCCCATCTCCTCCCAAATCTCCGCCCCCGCTTGACTTGCCGCCAGCCAGCGCATTAAGAATTACTCACGGCGGCGACATCACGTCCCACCGGCCTGTGTTTTACCTGACACAAACGAGGCATCCATCATGGCTAACCGGAAGTTGATGATCATTGGGCTCGATGCGGCGACGCTCCGGCTGGTCGAGCCATGGGCCGCCGAGGGCAAGCTCCCCAACCTCCAGCGATTCATGCAGGGCGCCGCCGTCGGCGAGCTCGATTCCACAATCCCCGCCGCCTCTCCCGCTTCCTGGAGCACCTTCGCCACCGGCGTCAATCCCGGCGGCCACGGAATGCTCAACTTCGTCCAGCTTGTTCCCGACAGCTACAACCCGCAGTTCTTCAACGCCTCGAATCGCCCCGGCAAGACCTTCTGGGAAATCGCCGGCGAGCAGGGCCTCCGCAGCGGCATCATCAACGTCCCCATCACCTACCCGCCGCGCCCGTGCAAGAACGGCTTTGTCGTCGGGTGCCTGCTTTCGCCCCGGCTGTCGCCCCAGATGGTCAGCCCGCCCGAGTTCTTCAAGGAACTGATGGAGGCCAGCCCCAACTACCGCATAGACGTCGAGGCCTCCGCCGCCCCCGGCCGAGATGTGCGCGAACTGTTCGTCGATCGAACCCTCGAAGCCGTCGCCGGCCGCGAGCAGGCCGCCGTCAACCTCTATCGCAAGCACCGCCCGGACCTCTTCTGCGTCGTCTTCACCGAGGCTGACCGCGTCTGCCACTATTACTGGAATGCCCTGGAGGCCTACCGTGCCGGCCGCCTCACCGATGAACACGAACTGAAATTCGGCAAGGCGATCGAGGCCGTCTACCAGCGCATGGACCAGGCGGTGGGGGCCCTCCTGGCCGAGATTGACGATGATACCGACGTCCTGATGCTCTCCGACCACGGCGCTGGCCCGGTTCGCAAGGGGCTCAACGTCCGCCTGGTGCTCGCCAACGCCGGCCTGCTGGCGCAAACCCGCCCGGGGTTGTTCCATGGCCTGGCCAAGCGGGCGCTGTACACGTTCGTCCGCCTGACGCCGAAATCCGTCCACACGCGCCTGAAGAACATGCTCCCTGGCCTCTCGCGCCAGGCCGCGGGCCTTGTCGTCGAGACCGGCGTCGACTGGAACCGCACCCTCGCATATCCCTGTGGCTATACCGGCGGCGTCTTCGTCAATCTCAAGGGCCGCCAGCCCCAGGGCTGCGTCGATCCGGCCGACTACGAAGCCGTTCGCGACCGCATCATCCTCGCCCTGAGCGACCTGGTTGACCCCGAGACCGGCAAGCGAATCATGCGCAAGGTCTACCGCCGCGAAGAGGCCTGGGGTGGCGAATGCCTCGATCGCCTGCCCGATGTCGTCATGGAGCAGGAGGATGAAATCTACGACACGCCCCTCGTAACTCCCCCCGGCGCGCCCACCGACAAGCTCTTCTACCCGCTGCCTCCATCCACGGCATCGAAAATGGTCCGCGATGGCGGCCACACCCGCGATGGCCTGATCATGGCCAAGGGCCCGCGCATCCAGCCCGGCCGAATCACCGGCGCGCGCATGCTCGATATCGCCCCGACCGTCCTGGCCCTCCTGGGCTGCAAGATCCCGGGCAGATTCGAGGGCAAGGTGCTCACCCAGGTGTTTGCCGATCAGGTCGAGGCCCAGTCAATGGATGGCGACCGCGCTGATGACGGCCAGGCCGCCAGTTACACTACCGACGACCAGCAGGCCGTCGAGAGCCGCCTGCGCGGGCTGGGATACATCTAACCGGACAACTCCTCCTTGCCTGCTGAATCCCCGGGTCGGGCATTGATCATGGATCGTCAGATGTGATCCAGCGTCCCCCGCGTTACCCCCAGTTGATTGAGGATTCTCAACTTCCGCCACGTCGTCGCCGGGCTTTCCTCGCCGGCCAGGACGCGGGCATATCGGTCCAGCAGGGCGGCCGCCTCTGCCGCCGTCTCCCGCAGCAGCTCAACCCGGAAATGCCGCAGCCCCAGCCGCTTCATCTCCGGGATGTACTCCGCCGCCGACTGCGCTGTCGCGTTGAACAGCGTATTCCTGCACCCCACATCCGGTATCAGCGGATGCGCCTGTCCAACGCGGTCGCGCAGGTCCACCTGGTGTTTCTCGCATGGCCGCCCGCAGGTGCGATAGTCGCTGCCATCCGAAAGCGTGTGTGCGAACACGCAGTGCTCCATGTGAAACATCGGCATGTGCTGGTGGATCACCGCCTCGAACATCCCCGCCGGGAATCGCCGCACCATCGCCGCGAGCTGCTGCCAGTTCAGGTCATAGCTGGGCACCATCCGCCTCAGCCCCGCCTCGGCAAAGACCGCCGCCGTCAGCTCATTGGCGATGTTCAGCGAATAATCCCCATGCAGCGGCAACTG
Organism: uncultured Tepidisphaeraceae bacterium; assembly: GCA_964570205.1. GTDB lineage: Bacteria > Planctomycetota > Phycisphaerae > Tepidisphaerales > Tepidisphaeraceae > CAZMXI01. Next base: position 14,944 of record CAZMXI010000017.1, on the reverse strand, counting down.
CGGCGATTCCCGCCTGTAAAACGCCACCGCCGCCAGGTTTCGCACCAGAACCGCGTCCGGCTCGCAATCCGCGATCTGCCGCAGCAGCCCATATTCGTTCGGCTTCACCACCCGCAACGTTGCCAGCGCAATTCTCTGCCCGGCCGATCTTGCCAGGCTCACCGCCTCCTGGTACCGCCGGACATCCTCGAAGTCGCAGTAGATGGTCTCTGCCTGCCCATCGCCCGTTCGACGCCAATCCAGCACTGCTCCCAGTTGCTCCATCGTCCGCACAAGCACGGACAGCGACCACCCCGCCCTCGATTCGCCAGGCTCCGTCGCGATTTCGCCCCGCAGATGCGCCAGCGCGTCCGCATCGGCTATCGGATAGACCCGCTCCGACTGCCGCCGCCGCATCAGCATCTCCACCGCATGCCGCCGCAGCTCGTTCAGGACCGACTTGGGCGCCATCACCGCCTCGGCCGGCGCTGCATCTCCATCCCCGCCCAACTCAACGCGCCCCAGCTCATACGGTGTCTGCCCCAGCCGCCCGAACTGCTCCCGCAACAGCTCCACCGTCAGCGGGTGCTTCTCCGCACGCCCCAACGGCTCATCCGACCGAACCTCCACCTCATGCCCTTCATCCGTCCACGCCCGCACCGCCAGCGGCTTGCCGACCACCGCAGATGCCCGGATGTGCAATCCAACGCGCCTTGCCACCCTCTCCCTCGCATAAGACTGCTGCAATCGCCTGCGAATGGCCGGATCATCCGTCTTCCACACGATCGCCCCAACCGCCACCGCCGACAGGTTCACATCACCCGGATGAAACCGCACTTCGCACGCACTGTTTCCCTTCGCCCGGCCGCCCGCCGGCATCACCGTTAGCACCCGCCCCCCTTGCTCATCCTGTTCCGGATGCCCCTCATCAAAAACCACCCCATCGCCCGCCTTCAGCCCCGCCCCGCCACCCTCCAGCTCGATCACCACTCCGGCCGTCGTCCTGCTCGCCACCATCCCCACGCGAATCCCCCGCGACTTCGGAAACCGCGCATGCACCAGGCTCTGGTGATCCACCCCATCCAGAAACCCGTGCGTAAACCCGCGCGAAAACGACTGCGCCAGGTCTTGCCGTTGTTGCGGAGCGATCTCGAAAGCCTCGGCTTTGATCGCCGCATCCAGGGCCGCCCGATACGTCTGCGTCGTTGCCGCTACGTAATGCGCGCTCTTCAGCCTCCCCTCGATCTTGAACGCCGCCACGCCTAGCCGGGTCAGGTCGCCGATCAGGCCATACGCCGCAAGGTCCTGTGGCGACAGCAGATACGCCTTGTCACCCAGATCCCGCTGCCCGCCATCCACCATCAGGTCGTACGGTAGCCGGCACGCCTGCGCGCACATGCCCCGGTTGGCCGATCGCCCGCCCAGCGACTCGCTCGTCAAACATTGTCCCGAATACGCCACGCACAGCGCTCCGTGGATGAACACCTCCACCGGCACATCGGTTCCCGCAGTGATGCGCAGGATGTCGTTTGTGGATAACTCCCGCGCCAGGATCACCCTCCGCACCCCCAGCGACCGCACGAATTCGATCCCCATTGGCTCGGTCAACGTCATCTGGGTCGATCCATGCACCGCCATCTCCGGGCATTCCATCTGTATAAGTCTAGCAATACCAAGGTCTTGCACGATCAGCGCATCCACGCCCGCCTTCGCCGCGGCGCTGATGACCCCTGTCGCTTCCTCCAGCTCGTCCGAGAAGATCAGTGTATTGAAGGTTACATACCCGCGCACGTTGTGGTCATGCAGGTAACGCATCACCTCCGGCAGTTCCTCGATGCCGAAATTGGCCGCCCGGTGCCGGGCGTTGAAGTTCGAAAGGCCGAAGTACACGGCGTCGGCTCCGTTAGCCACGGCGGCGCGCAGAGCCTCCCAGTCCCCGGCCGGGGCTAGCAATTCAGGTGTCAGCGGGCGGTCGGGCATCTTGTTCACCTTCCGATTTAGCAGCCCGCCATTGTAAACCGGGAATGTCCCCTTGTCCGCCGTGGTTGTCTATGGCGTGTTGCCAGGCATAGCATTGTCTCAAGCCGCCAGGCAGGTGTCCGGTGGCAACAGTGCACAAGGAGCATCATATGGCACGTTGGATGGCTGCAGCGGTTTGTGTCGTGGCCGTGGCCCTGGTTGGCGTCAGCGCATTCGTCGGCGCGGGACCCGCGAGCAACGCCGAGAATCAGGACCTGCCTGCCTGCTGTGCCGGCGGCTCGACGCCCGCCAAGGAGGCCAGGAAGGAAGACCCCCACGTTGCCATGATCACGGGTGTCGATGCCGCCCTGGCGGCCATCGCAACCGCCAAAGAAAGCAAAGAACCCGCGAAAATGCTCGCCGCCCTCGACACCGCCCAGGTCCAGCTTGCCAGCCTGAAATCCCACATGACCCAGTGCATGCAGAAAGACCCCCACGCCGCTGACGCCAACACCGGCGACCAGGCCCAATGCAGCACCTGCACCATGCCCAAGTCCCCCGAACCCGCCGGCAACTAACCTTCGCGTCGATATTCCCAGGTACCCCCCGGGCGGATCTTTGCACGCCAATTGGCGTGCACCCTGAAGGTGGTCTACCCTCCGCCCTTCTGGCCGCCCGGCGAATCGACGGGAGGCAATGGGGGGCAACGACGAGTGACGCTCTCTTCACGCTCCCGGCCGACTCCCGCCAGTTCCCGTCGAACACGAAGCAATGCCTCGATGAATGGCCCGGAAAGCCGGTCGTGGGTGGCGGGAAGGCCGGGCCTGACCGTTGCGACAACCCGGCCGGCGGTCATCACCGCGACCGTGTCGGCCAGGAAGACCGCTTCTTCGATGCTGTGGGTTACGAAAAGAACGGTCATCTCGTTCGCCGCGCACAGATCCAGCATGTCTTGCTGGAGTTCGTGCCGCGAAGGCTCATCCACGGCCGCGAATGGCTCGTCCATCAGAAGGACCGATGGGCGGACACACAACGCCCTGGCCAGCGCCACGCGGCGCCGCATGCCGCCGGACAACTCATGCGGATAGCTCTGCCCCACGGCGTCGCTCAGGCCGACCCGTTGCATTGCCTCCGCCGCCAATTCGTGCCGCTGCCTGCGGGCGATGCGCCGCAGTTCCAGCCCCAGCGCGATGTTCGGCAGGATGCGCCGCCACGGCAACAGGTCGCCCTCCTGGCTGACCATTGCCAGCCCCTGCGGCGGGTCGTGCACGATCCGGCCGTTGACCAGGACCTGCCCGCTTTCCGGATTAAGCAGACCCGCCGCCAGGCGAAGCAGGGTCGACTTCCCGCACCCGGATGGACCCACCACGCAGGTGATCCGCCCGGGAGCGCACTCGATGGACAACCGGTCCAGCGCGAGAACCATGCCCCGGGCGGGCGTGGTGAAGGTCCGGGTGACGCAGTCAAAACGGATCACAGATCGCTCCTACCGCTGTTCAGCCTGCCAGTGGCCGACCCGCGCCGCCAGCGTGCGCAGAACACCGTCCAGCAACAGTCCAATCGCCGCGATCACCAGGATCGCCGCAAAGGCATACTCATAGGTGGCTTGCTGGTGAGCGGTGGCGATCATGTACCCCAGACCGCCTCGCGTGCCGGGAAAGACCTCCGCCGCAATAATGACGCGCCACGCAATCCCACCGCCGATGCGCAGTCCCGCCATGATGGCCGGAACCGCGCTGGGCAGGACGATCGTTGCCAGCAGTTGCCATCGCGATGCGCCCAGCACGCGCGCAGCTTCGATGTGCGACTGCCGCGTCCCATGCACCCCCGCAGCCGTGTTGATGGTGATGGGGAAGAACGCCCCCAGCCAGATGACGCAGATGATCGCCCAGCGAAGCTGATCGAGCCAGATGTACCTCCAGGCTTCATCGCCAGCCAGCGCCGTTGCGGGGCTGGACAGGCCAAACAGGATGATCGCCACGGGCATCCAGGCGATGGGGCTGATGACCATGAAGGCCGCGATTGTCGGCGCCAGCGCATCCATCGCCCGGCGGCTGCGCCCGATGAGCAGCCCGACGGGCACGGCTGTCGCCGCCGCCAGGCCGAAGCCGCACACCACCCGCAGTACGCTGATCATGGCGCTGCTGGCCAGTGGAGGCGCATCAAGGTTGGGAGGCTCGCGCCAGGGGTGCAGCAGAACCTCCAGCACCGCGGGGATGGAGGGCACCACCACGCTGCTGCGCGATCCGATGTGCCACAGCGCCATGATGGCGGCGGGAACGACCGCCCCCAGGACGATCTTGCTGAATGGCTGGGGGAATCGCATCACTTGAGCTGTCCCGCCTCCCGCAATTCGGCGGCCGCCTCGCGACAGAGGTCCAGAACGCACAGGTCCTGCATGAACGCGTCAGCGGTCATCGCGACGTACTTGCCCTTGAAGAACTGGATCTCCTTGACCATCTCCGCCCAGGTGCGGACTCCGCTGAACCACTGCTCCGTGGGTTCAGCGCTGTATCGCACGGTCGGCACCGACGCCTGCTCCACCGGCTTTTCCGTCTTGGTCCATTCCACCGCGCAGTCGATCGCGCCGGCGCTGTCGGCGTTGATGGACTGCGTCGCCAGCAGGATCACCTTCAGCAGAGCCTTGACCTGCTGCGGATGCTGGTCCAGCGTCTGCTGCGTGGCCGCGATGCAGCAGCAGGGATGCTGCACCCATTTGCCCCGCGGCGGCATGTCGCACAGGTCGGCCACAATCTTGCCGAGCCCCTTGTGCACGGCCTGGGCGGGCGCGGGCTGGTTCATGACGAACCCATCAATCGCGCCGCTCTCCAGAAGCGGCAAGTGGCTCTTCTCCGAGCCCATATTGACCAGGAGCACTCTGGCCGAGACGTCGGCCGGATCGAGGCTCCAGGGGATGTCCTCGGCCTTGAGGGCGCGCTCGAAGATCATCTTCGCGCCGGCCGTCGGGGCTTTGTACCCGATTTTCAGCGGTTTGGTCGCGGCCTTGGCGGCCGCGACGAACCCTGCCCAGTCGTTCACCGGCGAAGCGCTGCGCATGACGAGCATGTCCCCGTCAGTCTGCAGCGGCGCGATGATCCGTAACGGCTGCCCCTCGTCTGCGAACTTGGCAACCGGCATGAGCCCGCCCAGACCGATGTCGATCTCGCCGCGGGCCATGGCCGCGGGCATCTCCGCGCCGCCGCCGACCTTGACGAACCGAAGCCGCGCGATGGCCTGACCGTTCTGGATCAGGTCGTACACCTCCCGTGCCTGCACCTCGCGCAGAAACGGCCCGGCGGGACTCAGCCGTTCTCCTTTAAGGGCCGCTACATACAGCGCAAGCTGGTGATCGTGACCAACGTGGCCCACGCGCAATTGTGGCCTGGCGGCGGATTGCCTGGCCGCGCTACCCGAATCGCGATCGCACCCGCAGAATGCCAGAAGTAACCCTGCAAACAACAGAGTGGTCCAATGTACATGTGTTCTCACGCCCATGTGACCTCCCGCCGAATAGACCGCCCGCATTGTCAACTCTTGTCTGTGCGCATTCAAGCCCGCTTCCTTGACGTGGGGCATCGTGCAATATTAACCTGTGTTCTACCGCAACGGGCAATGATCGGCGCCTCCGTCCGGCTACAGGGCTGGTCGCCGACGGCGACGCTTGGGAAGGATGGGATTCAATTATGACAAGCCGGGCTCTGGTTCTCGGTGCGGCCTTTGCCTCGCTGTTGGGTGTCGGTAGATCGCAGGCTGATACCCCGCCCGAGGAACGGCGCATTGCCGAACTCGAAGCGCGCGTTGCGGAACTGGAAGAGCGTCAGCGCGCCGCCAGCGTCGACGTGGTCCGCGCGGTTGAGGCCGTCCTTCGCGACGCCCAGCAGCGCAGCCAGCTCCTGGCCGCGGGCGGCGATGCCACCGCCGGCTACGACAACGGCTTCTTCATCCGCTCGGGAGACTTCCTTCTGAGGCCCGCGGTGACGTTCCAGTTCCGCTCGGTGACCAACTTTCGCGATGACGTCGCCGGCGATGAGGATGAGCTCACCAATGGTTTTGAGGTGCGCCGCCTTTGTTTCGACCTGGCCGGCACGTTGTTTACCAAGGACCTGTCCTACTACATGCAGTGGGAAACCGTTCGCGATACCGGCCAGATCCAGCTTCTGGAGATGTGGGCCCGCTACATGTTCGACAGCGACTGGGGCGTGCGGGTCGGGCAGATCAAGGATCTGTTCAGCCACGAGTTTATCATCAGCTCGAAACGCCGACTTGCGGTCGATGTGTCCATGGTGGATAGCCTCATTGGCGGCGGGCAGTCCTCTTACACCCAGGGCGTCACCCTCATCTACGGCGGTTATCGCAAGGACAACCCCGTCTTCGTCGAGGCCGGCGTCACCGATGGGCAGAACGAGGGCAACACCGGGTTTCGCGATGTCGACTTCGACTACGGCCTCGCCCTCCGAACCGATTGGAAGCTCACCGGCAACTGGGCCAGCTATATCGACTTCTCGGCCATGAACGTCAAGGAAGACCTCTGGGTGGTCGGCGGGGGGGCCGACTGGTCGCAGAACGGCGACGCCCGCCGCTTGCTTCTGACGGTCGATTCTCAATACAAGAACGCCGCGGGATTTGCCGTGTACGGCGCCCTGGTGGGCAGTTCCAGCAACGCCGAGTTCACCGGCTTCGACGATGAATGGGACTGGGGTGGGCTGCTCCAGGTGTCGTTCATCCTTGCACGCCAGTGGGAGCCCTTCGCCAGGTACGACATCACTCTGTTCGATCGAGACCGCGTCCGCCTCGACGGCGCATCGGATGATCTGTTCCAGGAACTCACCGTCGGCGTCGCCTACTACTTTGGCCCCGACGGAAGCTATCTGCACCGCGCGAAGTTCACGTTGGATCTGAGCTACCTGCCCGAGGGCGCTCCCCCGCGGAATCTGACCGGACTGGGCATCCAAGCCGATGGCGACGACGAATGGCTGCTGCGTGCCCAGTTCCAGCTCATCATCTGACCCGACGAAGCCGACGCCGCTCGGCTGCTGAACCCGGCCGACTGTGGCCTGCCTCATCTTCCTATGATAACTCACATAAAAATGTGAAAAAAGTTCGCATCGACGGAAACATTTTCCCTCTTCAAACGTATATAGAACAGACAAACTCGCCGACTATCCCGCACCCCTCCGGTGCGATTTGGCTGGCGGCCAGCAACATGAAAAGGGAGGCCCCATGCTCTCCACCACGCACCATTGGCCTGACTGCGGACCATTCCACAAACGAACCCAGACGAACCCAAGCGCAGACCCATCTGGAGCTAGCAAGAACGCGGTCTTCCCCATCACCCCCATGCAAATTGGCAAAACGAACCCAATGCCCGTACCAGATCAGTGCGGATTTGCCGGAGCCTCTGTTCTGGCAAACACTCCCCGTCTTCCCTAGAATCCCTGGCTTCTTGGAGATCGCACCAATGACCACCCAATCCATTACCGGGCAGGCGCCCGAAAAAGTCGTGGATTTCGGCCTTCTCGGCGACGGCTCCGACGAGCAGATCGACGTCCAGTCCGAGGAAATGCTCGTCAACATGGGCCCCCAGCACCCCTCCACCCATGGTGTCCTGCGCATCGTCCTCCGCACCGACGGCGAAATGGTCCTCGAGGCTGTCCCCCATCTTGGCTACCTCCACCGCTGCAAGGAGAAGATTGCCGAGAACCTCGCCTACTACCAGTACATCGGCTACACCGACCGCCTCGACTACCTCACCGCCATGAACAACAACCAGGCGTGGGCGATGGCCGTCGAGAAACTCGCCGATGTCGAGGTTCCTCCCCGCGCTGAGTACATCCGTGTCATTGCGATGGAACTCAACCGCATCGCTTCCCACCTGGTCTCGTTCGGCTGCTATGGCATGGACCTCGGGGCCTTTACCCCGTTTCTCTACGCCTTCCGCGAGCGGGAATACATCCTGGACCTCTTCGAACAGTTGTGCGGCGCCCGCCTTACCCTCAGTTACATCAACCTCGGCGGCGTCACCTACGACCTGCCTCCACAGTTCCTGGAAAAACTCACCGAGTTCATCGACTACTTCGAGCCCAAGATCGACGAATACAACGACCTGCTTACCTATAATCACATCTTCATCAAACGAACCGGCAAAGTGGGCGTCCTCAGCAGGGAACTTGCCATCAACTACGCCTGCAGCGGGCCGATGATCCGCGGCTCCGGAGTCCCCATCGACCTTCGCAAGGACCGCCCGTACTCGATCTACCCGAATCTCGAGTTCGACGTCTGCGTCGGCGATGGCCGGATGGGCCAGCTTGGCGACTGCTGGGACCGCTACTGGGTCAAGATGCAGGAAATGAAGCAGTGCTGCCGCATCCTGCGACAGTGCATCAGACGGATTCCCGACGGCCCGTATCGCGCCAAACTGCCCCGCGCGATGAAGGTCCCGCCGGGCGAGGTCTACGTCGAAACCGAAAACCCGCGCGGCCACCTCGGCTTCTACATCGAAAGCCAGGGCGGCCCGATTCCATACCGGGTGAAGATCCGTGGGCCGTCATTCGTCAATCTCGCCGTCACTGGCGAGCTCTGCCGCGATGTGCTGCTGGCCGACGTGCCCGCCATCGTCGGCTCGATTGACATCGTCATGGGTGAAGTGGATCGCTGAAGCCTCACGCGCACCCTGGCTCGTGTCAAGGAGGACCATGGCCCGGCGCCGCACGAAGACCAATCCATCTGTCGTGGTCGTCATCGTCGTCATGGCGACCATCGCGGGCTTCATCCTGTGGCAGCGGTCGCAGCGCTGGCCCATGGCGACCGGCCCGTCGGTCCGCGTGGCCACCTGGAACCTGAAGAAGTTCTCCGAGCGCGCCCGCCCCGACCTGGTGACGATCGCGAAGATCATCCAGCAGGAGAATTTCGATCTGGTCGCGATCCAGGAGGTGCAGCAGCAGGGTCAGGCGGTCCAGCGGCTGCGGCGGCAACTCGGCGAGCCGTGGCGGCATGTTGTCAGCGACCCCGCCGGCGACGGCGAGCGGTTCGCCTTCATCTACAAGGCCAATGTCATGGAGCCAGTGGATGAGCCCCGTCTGCTCGATGCCCCCGGGGCGGAGGTGTTCGCGAGACGTCCCTGGATCGGCGCATTCAAGGCCGGCCAGTTCGACTTCGCCCTTGTGACGGTCCACCTGAGCTGGGGCGACGTTGATCGCCGCCGATCCGAGGCCCAGGCCCTGGCGCAGATCGTCCAGCAGATGGCCAGGACCGGCCCCGAGCGCGACATCATAGTCCTGGGCGACTTCAACGAGCAAAAGGGCAAGGAGAACCTGACCTGTTTCGCGTCTGCCGGCTGGATTGCCCTGAATACCAGGCCGACCAACCTGTCATCCAGGGAGGTGTACGACAACCTGTTGATCAACCGCGACCACACCCGCGAATGGTCCGGCCGGGTCGGCGTGGTGCCGTTCGATGAGACCATGTTCGACAACGACGACCCCCGCGCCGGCGACGATGTGTCGGACCATCGTCCCGTCTGGGCCGATTTCGCGACCACGGGCGCCGATGATGATTGAGGCGGGGCTTACTGGCCGGGCCCGAACGTGCGCCGGTCGAGCTCCATCATCTGTCTGGGCGAGAGTGGCGCCAGGTCGGTTCTGGCGAGCCTGTCCTTCGCGAGCGTCCGAACCCGATTGGCGGCAGCGAGCACGCTCTGATCTCCCGCGGCGGTGGCAGCGGCTTTGTCGGCGTACCAGATCGCCCAAGCGTAGGCGCCGGAGTAGTACTCGATATGCGCCCGGCTGATCAGCAAAGCGGGGGAGTCCGGCTGACGGCGACGCCAGCTCTCCCATATCCGTCGGGCGAGGAACAGGTCATCGAATGCCACGGCAAGCTCGACGGACCCGGCGGCCAGTTCGTCCGGAAGGACGCCCTCGTCGGCGACGAGGCGAAGCGTCTTCGCCGCTCGTTCAGAAAACGCCGGGTTGCCCGATTTAGCCTCGGCGGCGGCCAGGTTCATCTGGGCGAGAAACAGCCCGAGCAACGCGTTCTTTCGGTAGAGGTGGAAGGCGGTGCCGCCCTTGAGGGCCTCGGTAAAGGCCTGCTCGGCCTCCTGGGCCCGGCCGAGATCCAGCATCAGGCAGCCCCGCAGAAGATGGATGGCGCCATCCTCGTGCAGCTTCGCGGCGGCGGTGAATTCATCCAGAGCGCGGCTCTTGAACAGGTTGACCAGAACCAGCCCGCGGAGGAAATGCGCAGCGGCCTGGCGCGTGCTGACCGGAAGGCGGCCGAGGAAATCCGCTCCGGATTCCAGGCTCACGCCGGCCCGGGCCAGTTCCGAGTTGACACGCAGGGCAAGCCGTCCGGCCGCAACCATCACGGATTCCTGGCGCATCGTGCGGCGAACCAGATCCATCGCACCCTCGAGGATGCTGATTCCGGCGGGATTGGTCTTGCCCTTGGCCCGCAGAGTTGCGATGTGCCCGTTGGCGGCAGCCTCGTCGCCTCTGATTGTCGCATCCACCGCGAGAATGACCAGGGGCATCGGATCATCAGGCAGCAGTTCCATCGCGACGCGCGCCTTCTGACGGGCCTCATCGCCGCGCCCGACCATCAGGAGGCACAACGGCAGGCGGCCCCAGGCGCCCGCGTGGAAGGGATCGGCGTCGATCGCGGCCTGGAAATGCCCGACCGCCGTAAGAGTGGTGGGTGCGATCAAGCCGCGCGCGTAGGCCGCCTCGGCGGCGTTCAGAGGCGGGTCGGCTTGCAAGGCTTGGCGGATCAGATCATCGGCATTCTGCAGGCCCCCCATGCGCCCGACGACGCCCCGCCAGACGAGCACCTCAGCGCGGTGCGCACCGAGATCATCGCGCGAGCCCAGATTCGTGATTTCGGCCATCAGCGAGGCGCTATCTTCGGTCGCCTCCATGCAACGCAGCATGCGCAGGCGCACCGCGATCGGATCAGGATGATCCAGCGACAACGCGGTGCGATAGAGGCCCAGGGCCTCAGCCCACTTCCCGCGCTGCTCGCAGGCGATGCCCGAACTGACCGCCTCGCGCGCCTGCGTGAGGCGCTTGCTCCGGCTGTTGACGAGGTACGAAGCTGCGGAGATGGCGGTCGCCATCAGCAGGAGGGCGATCGTCAGGGGAACCCTTCTCCGCCGCAGCCATTTCCGCGTGACATAGGCGACCGTCGGACGACGGGCCGCCAGAGGCTCCCCCGCCAGGTAACGATCGAGGTCGTCGGCCATTTCGCCGGCGGTGCCGTAGCGACGCTGCGGCTGCCGCGCCAGGGCCTTGCCGAGCATCGCCTCCAGTTCCCGATCCACCTTTGCGAACCTTCGTGGGGGGCGAGGATCTTCATCGGAGATGCGCGCCAGAACCTGTGTCAGCGGACCGGAATGGTCGTGCGGGTCCTGGCCGGTCAACAATTTGTAGAGGATGACGCCCAGGCTGTACACGTCGGAGCGTGTGCCGATCTCGTCAATCCTCCCGCCAGCCTGCTCGGGCGACATGTAAGCCAGGGTGCCCGTGACCGCCCCCTGGACGGTGACTTCCATCTGCGAGTCGCTAAGAAGGCTCTTGGCCAGGCCAAAATCGACGATGTGCGGCTGGCCGTCTTCGCCGACCAGGATGTTCGACGGCTTGAGGTCACGATGGATCACGCCGCGCTGATGCGCATGCTCCATCCCGCGGCAAACCCGGCTCATCAGCCCGACGATCTGTCGGCGGGAGAGCCGGTTGGCCGCGGCGTAGCGATCGAGCGGCACGCCATCGATGAGTTCCATCGCGTAGAAGTAGACGCCGCGATGCAGACCGCTGTCGTAGACCCGAGCGATGTTCGGATGGCGCAGTCCGGCGGCCAATTCCACTTCGCGGGCGAAGCGAGCTTTGAGCCGCTCTGAGCCGAGCCCGGCCGCCCCCATGAGCTTGATGGCGACTTTCTGATTGGTGCTGAGCTGAATGGCGGACCAGACCACGCCCATGCCGCCCTCGCCCAGGCGGCCGGTGATCTCATAGCCGGCCAGGTCGGGCGGCGCTTCGCTGGTTCGCGTCGTGTCGGTTGCCCGAGATGCCGGATCGCCGGTGAGCAGCGGATCGGTCAGAGTCTGTTGCGACACCGGACTATCCATGAGGCAGCGGCTCCTCTGGCGAATAGACGCAAGTGTACGATACACGGAGGCGTCGGGCGTGTCGACGCGCGCCAATCGCACCCGGCTGGCGCCGAGGCTATTGCCGGGTCGCCGTCTCGGGTATCTTGGGCCGCACCGAGTCTCGCGTGGGAGGTTTCATGTCGAACTGGCTGATCGTGAGCCTGATGGCGTTTCTGGCGGCTGGCTCTGCGGCGGCGCAAACCCGGCCGGTTGTGCCACGGGTAAGCCGTGAGCAGGGGAAATGGACCATCCAGGGCGAGAGCCGCACGCTCAAGCTCGACCCGGGCACGCTGGCTGTCGATATCGCCTCGGGTCCGACTGTGTGGAAGTTCGAACCGGCTGGCAGGGAGGATCTGATCGTCGAGTCTGAAGGACATCGCCTGTCGCTGAATTTCCTGGGGGCCAGGAAGGTCGAAACCACGGAGTGGTCCGACGGGGCCCGCACCGGGCTACGGATTGCTTTCAGCGAGTTCCCGCACAGCGGCAAGCCGCTCGATTTCTCCATCCGGCTGTTTGTCTGCATGGATCACGTCGGCGAGGAACTGACGTTTGACGTGGTGGCCACCGAGGGAGAGGCGCGGGTGAGAGAATGCCGCTGGCCGCGGGCTTTCGAGCCGGCCGGCCTCGATCGTACCGTGGTGCCCTACATGCAGGGGATGCTGTTGCCCGGAAACTGGCCCAGGCAGGTTCGCCTTTACGACGACATGAGCTACGGCCGGGGGTTGTACATGCCCTGGTGGGGTCACGAGAAGGCCGGCTCGGCCGCGATCGTCATCCTGGAAACGCCTGACGATGGCGGCTGCCGGTTTGAGCACCCGGCCGGCGGGCCGACGCGAATCCAGACCCGATGGGTACACTCGCTGGGAAGGCTGGCCTATGCGCGGCGCGCCCGTGTCGCGATCCTCGATCGTGGCAACTACGCGGACCTTGCCAAGCGGTATCGCAGATACGTCGTGGAGAGGGGTCGCTTCGTCTCGCTGAGGGAGAAGTTCGCGCGCAGCCCTATCGTCGCCAGGCTGATTGGCTCGCCAGTGCTGCACACATCCATTCTGTATCACATCCAGCCTGATTCGAATTACTACAAGAAGGACAGGCCGGCCGAGAATCACCAGCTTGTGACGTTCGATGCACGGGCGGAGGAACTGCGCAAGCTCCATGCCTTGGGCGTGGAGCGGCTCTATGTGCATCTGGATGGATGGGGCCTGCGTGGCTACGACAACCTGCATCCGGACATCCTTCCGCCGTGCCCGGAGGCGGGGGGGTGGGATGGCATGCGGCGGCTAGCCGATACCTGCGATGAGCTGGGCTATGTCTTTGCGGTGCACGATCAGTACCGCGACTACTACCACGATGCCGCCAGCTACAACGCCAACCTGACGATTCTGGATGAGAAGGGCAATCGCCCGTTCGGCACGGACTGGTTCGGCGGCAAGCAGTCGATTCTCTGTCCCAGCTTCGCCCCGGGGCATGTCGCCAAGAACCACCGGGCGATCCTTGCCCAGGGCGTGAAGCTGCGCGGGGCGTACCTGGATGTGTTCGCCGTGGTTCCGCCCGACGAGTGCTACAACAGCGACCACCCCGTGACTCGGAGCCAGTGCCTTGCATACCGCAGCCGATGTCTGGACCTGATCCGTGCCCTGGAGGGCGTGGTCAGTTCCGAGGAACCGGCCGACTGGGCCATTCCGCATATTGACCTGGTGCATCATGCCCCGTTTGCGCTGGATCCCAACCCCGGCGCAGGCGAGGCTTTCGGCGTTCCCGTGCCGCTGCATGCCCTGGTGTATCACGATGCGCTGGTGACTCCCTGGTCGCTGTCGCGCGGCGGGTGGGGGATTCCGAAGCAGGATTCGGCCTATCTGCACGGCCTGGCGTGCGCCGGGGTGCCGTACACATCCACCTCGCCGGGCAAGGAAGAGATGGAGAAAGTGCGGACGATGGCCGCCCTGCATCAGCGAGTCGGGCTGCTCGCCATGACAGGCCATGAGCTGCTTGATGCGACGGGTCGGCGCTATCGCACTCGCTTCGCCGATGGCACGACCGTTACCGTCGACCACGACAAGGACAGCTTCGAAATTGTCCCTCCCTTGTCGGCAAAGGAACTGAGTGAAGCGCTGAAACGAAGGACGGAGGCGGCACGGTAAGCTTGGCCCCGATGCCGCCGACGGTTGGTATCATGTCGCGGGCAAGAAGAAGCTTGGGCAAAGGAGCCTTATGCGGATCGTGCGTTTTGTTTCGGGCGGGCAAGTCTTTGTGGGCCAGCAGCTCGATTCCGGGCATGCCCGGCGAATCGAGGGAGACCTTCTCGGGCAATGCCGCGTCACCGGGGACACGCTGGCCATCGACCGCCTGCTGGCCCCGCTGGTTCCGGCCGACATCCTGTGCATCGGCTTGAACTATCGTGCCCACGCGGCCGAGAGCAACTCGCCGATCCCGCTGCATCCGGTGCTGTTCATCAAGGGCGGCAACACGCTCAACCACCCGGGGGCGCCGATCCCGCTGCCGCGGCGGAGCCAGAAGGTGGACTACGAGTGCGAGCTGGCGATCGTCATCGGCCGGGCGGCGAAGGATGTATCGCGGCAGGATGCGATGGACTATGTCTTCGGTTACACCTGCGGCAACGATGTTTCGGCCCGCGATTGGCAGCAGGACAAGGCGATGGGGGGCGGGCAGTGGGCGAGGGGCAAGAGTTTTGATGGCTTTTGCCCGCTGGGGCCGTGCATCGTGACCCGGGATGAACTGCCAGATCCGAATGCACTGCGGCTCAGGACGATCCTTAACGGCCAGGTCATGCAGGACAGCACCACGGCCGACATGATCTTTGATGTGCCGGCGATCATTGAATCGCTTTCGAGCACGATGACGTTGCGCGCT
>CAZMXI010000016.1:7321-39559 GCA_964570205.1 uncultured Tepidisphaeraceae bacterium | reverse complement strand
GAGTGTTGGATTGGCGAAATTGTATCAAACGTACCAACCTGGCGCGCCGGACCCGCCCAGACCGCTTTGACACCGCGGGGCGGCGGTGATACATTCCCGGCAGTAATTGC
Source organism: uncultured Tepidisphaeraceae bacterium (assembly GCA_964570205.1). Lineage (GTDB taxonomy): Bacteria > Planctomycetota > Phycisphaerae > Tepidisphaerales > Tepidisphaeraceae > CAZMXI01. The sequence continues at coordinate 39,449 of CAZMXI010000016.1, read as the reverse complement.
GGCCGACGCATCACACCTTTGGTCTTACAGCGAAGGCGAAGCCATGAAGAAACTGTTGATCGCACTGTTCCTGGCGGCGGCGACCCTCCCGTTCGCATCGGGCTGCGCAACTCCCGCGTATTCCGGCGGTCCTCCTACCATCCAGTTCCCCGAAGAGAAACAGACCGGCGAGCATGCCAACCGCATCGCCCGCATCTGGCATATCGAGCAGCGTCAGCTTGTCGAGGACATCGACCTGCTGCTGCTCTGGGATGCCCCCAGCCGGCTGAGCAGGTGGAACATCCGCTGATCGCAACGCGGTCGGCCATTCTGAGTAGCCAATAACGGGCTTCCGCCGCATGCTGGCGGAGGGCCCGTTTTTTATTCGGTTGTGGGCGGTGCCCGGTATGTTCAGACGCCTGCTGACCTTTCGTACACGCCAGCAGCCGCTTATGGTGCGGCTCAGCTACAACTACGAGATGCGCTCGGCGCTGACATACCCGCTGGCCGCCAGCCTCGCCGAGGGGACGTTCACCGGCATCGTCGCAGCCAAGTACTTCAGCGCTTCGCAGCTTGTGATCGCGTTCATCACGGCCGCCCCGATGTTCGGGAACATTTTGGCGCTGATGTGGGCCGAGCTCTCCCGCAACCGGCACAAGGTGCCGTTCGTCAACGCTCTTCAGGCGGGTGTGGTGATTTCGGTGGGCCTCGTTGCCACGACGGCCTTCATGCCGCTTGACATCGGGGCGTGGCTGTTCGCGGCGATGATCATCGCTGCGAGGCTGCTGGCCAGCGGCATTGTCACGGTGCGATCGGTGATCTGGCGGGCCAACTATCCACGTAACATTCGCGGGCAGATCATCGGCCGGATCACTGTTGCCTCGACCGCGATGCTGCTGCTCAGCACCGTCGTCGGCGGCTTCTGGCTCGACAAGAACCCCCGCGCGTTCATGTACTTCTATCCCGCGGCAGCGATGCTGGGCGTAATCGGCATCTGGCAGTTCTCGCATATCCGGGTTCGCCGCGAGGGCCAGGACCTGCGTCGCCAGCAGCTCATCTACACCCCCCAGGCCGAGGGCGTTTCGCAGTCGGACGAGACGAATCTGCTCAATTACGCCCCTGTGCGGCGGACGGGCTTTCGCGTGTTCTTCGCCGACGCCTTCGAGGTTCTCCGCCAGGACAAGGCCTTTCGCACGTACCAGCGGTACCAGTTCATCAGCGGCTTCTCGTTCATGATGTTCGCCACCCCGGTGCTGCATATGGTCAGCACGGAGATGACCGATCCCAGTCGCGAGTACCTGCTTGCCAACTTCGTTCTCCAGATCATCCCGATGGTCGTGACGATCATTGCGACCCAGCTCTGGGCTCCGCTGTTCGACCGCGTCCACATCACCGTATTCCGCGTGGCCCAGACGCTCGTGTCCGTCATCGCCCAGGCGACGCTATTTGTCGGTGCCATCGTGGGCATCAGCGATCCGGACCTGGGGCTGTGGATAATCGGCTTTGCCTATGTCCTGATCGGGATCTCGACTGGGGGCGGGCAACTCGCGTGGAATCTCGGCCACAATGACTTCGCTCCCGCTGACAAGGCCGCCACCTACATGGGCGTGCACGTCATGCTCACCGGGCTGCGCGGCTGTCTGGCTCCGTTCATCGGCGCGTGGCTGTATCAGGCGTTCCTGGGGCGGTACATTTTCGCGCTCTGTACCGCATGCTGCATCGTGGCGCTGCTTGGGTTCACATCGATGGCCCGCACAGCGCCATTCAGCCACGCTGCCCGCCCGAGCGCCTCCGGCAAGCGCAAGCCGGCACGGGTCTGAAACCCAGGCCACCGCACCGCACATCTCAACGATTTCGCCCCGGCGGGCGATTTCACCTTTGCGATGTGCCATGGCACGATATAATTCCGCTTTTGCGGCGATACTTGAACCAACGGAGATCGCTTCGATGCTCAATGGCGACGATTTCATCCCCAAGGAGTGCTTTTTCACCAAAGGCAACGGCCGGCATGCCCAGAAGCTCATGAGCTTCGAACTGGCGCTGCGCGACGCCGGCATCGAGAAGCAGAACCTGGTCCGTGTCTCATCCATCTACCCGACAAGCTGTAAGATCATCCCCTCCAAGGAGGGCATCCTTAAGCTCAGGCCGGGGCAGATCACCTTCTGCGTTCTGGCCGAGGCTGCCACGGACGAACCCAATCGTCTCATCTGCTCGGGCCTGGGCCTCGCCATCCCCAAGAACCACGCGCACGGTTACATCGCCGAACATCATGGCTTCGGCATGTCGGAAAAGCGGACGGAGGACCTCTGCGAAGACCTGGCCGCCACCATGCTGGCGACGACCCTCGGCATCCCCTTTGATGCCGACAAGGCGTGGGATGAGCGCGAGCAGCAGTACCAGATGTCCGGCGAAATCGTCAAGACGCGCGCCGTTGTGCAGACGGCCGAGGGCGACAAGTCCGGCCTATGGACCAGCGTTCTCTCGTGCCTGGTGTTTATCCTGTAGATGACAGCCTGTTCTTTTCAGCAGGAGCTTTCACGGATGAGACTCCCCTCGCCCAAAGGGTTCCCTGTCACGAGTGGCCGTAGGCTTGAGCGGCAGACATTGCCGTATGCAACGAGTGGGCCTCTCCATCCGCTCGCTTTCCGCCCCTGCTTCCTCGCCGCCCTGGCCATCCTGTGCCTCCAGTCCCTGCCGGGGCTGCGTTGCGCTGCCGCCGAGCGTGATCCGGCCGCCGCCCTTCGCCCGATTCTCTCCGACAAGTCTCTCGCCAGGGCCGCCGTGGGCATCTCAATCCGGCGATTGGGCGAAACGCCCGAGAAGTCCGAACCGGTCTTCCGTCAGAATGCCGGCATGCCCATGATCCCGGCCAGCAACGCGAAGATACTCACCACGTCCGCCGCCCTCCACACTCTTGGCGCGGATTTCAAGTTCCGAACGATGCTGGTATCGCGCGGGCGAGACCTGATCCTCGTCGGCGACGGCGATCCGACCTTCGGCGATGCCGAGCTGCTCCGTCGCGTGGACTGGACCGCCACGACCGTCTTCAGGCAATGGGCCAAGGGTCTCAAGGACGCCGGCTTCTCCGCCTTCAACAACCTGATCGTGGACGATGGCGTCTTCGATGAGACGTTCATCCATCCCGAATGGCCGGCTGATCAGCTTGACCGCGACTACTGCGCCCCGGTGGGGGGGATGAACCTGAATGTGGGCTGCATTCACGTCTCAGTCCGGCCGACTGCGGGACAACTTGTGTCGTTTTCCACAGATCCGGAGACAGATTATGTTCGCGTGGACAACTCGTGCGCGTCTGGCGGCGCCAACGCCGTCATACTGACGCGCCGGCCGGGCACCAACCAGATTGTCCTGAAAGGCTCGCACCCTCCCCGTGGGAAGACGGAATTGTCGATCACGATTCACGACCCCGGCCTGTACGCGGGAACCGTTCTGGCCGAGATCCTGCGGGCTGCGGGCATGACCATGGATGGAAAGGTCGTTCGTGAAGGCACGCACCGTCGGCGGATCATCGGCGAGAAGCCTGAAGCTCCCTACGTCATCCTCGCCATTCACGAAACCGACCTACCCACGGTCGTCACCCGGGCCAACAAGGAATCGGTCAATGTCTACGCCGAGAGTCTCTGCAAGCGCATGGGCCATGCCGCCACAAGTCAGCCCGGCTCGTGGACGAACGGCCCGGCCGCCATCGGCGCTTTCCTGAACAGGATCGGCGTTGAGGCCTCGCATTTTCACCTGGATGACGGCAGCGGCATGTCACGCCGAAACCGCGTTTCGGCTGACGCCATCGTGAAGGTGCTCGAATACAACTACCATTCGCGGCAGCGTGATGCCTTCATCGGCACCCTGGCGGTGGGAGGGGAGGATGGCACGCTGGAGCAGTGGTTTGGCAACGGTCTGGAGGGCCGGGTTTTTGCCAAGACCGGCTACATCAGCGGGGTCCGGGCCCTTAGCGGTTATCTCAAGGGCCGTGACGGCAACTGGTACGCTTTTTCGATCCTTATGAACGATCTGACGAACACCCCGCGGGCCAAGCAGTTGTTGCAGGAGATCGTGAAGGCGTTGGATGGCCGGTGACGCCGGCACGCCATCGGATATGATCCATCATGTTCTGGCGAGGCGCTCAGGTCGGCGCCCGCTTGCGCCTACAGGCAGATGATGCACGCCGCATCCATTCTCGCGGTCACGGCCGAGCCTTATGGCACAGCGCTGCTCGTCACCGCCCTCGGTCTGCTGATTGCCGTCAGTGTTCTGGTCAGCCGGACCGCCGATCGCCTGGGGGTGCCGGTGGTCCTGCTGTTCCTGATCCTGGGCATGCTGGGCGGCTCTGAAGGGCTGATTGGCATCGAGTTCGAGGACTATCAGTTTGCCGTGCGCCTGGGCACCATGGCCCTCGTGCTCATCCTGTTTGAGGGCGGCCTGGGCACATCGGTGGCTTCGATACGCCGGGTGCTGCTTCCGGCCTCCGCGCTGGCCACCGTGGGCGTCATTCTCACCGCCGGTCTGGTTGCGCTGTTCTCACGGCTGATCGGCCTGCCCTGGAGTTCTGCTCTGCTTCTGGGGGCGGTGGTTTCCTCCACAGACGCAGCGGCCGTCTTCGCCGTCCTCCGCGGCGGGCGGATCAACCTGCAACCCCGCGTCGGCCGGACACTCGAGGTCGAGTCCTGCATCAACGACCCGATGGCCGTCATCCTGACCACGTCCATGATTCAGATTCTTGGCTCACATGAGCCCATCTCATGGATGTTGCTCCTGGATGTGCCGATCCAGCTTGTCGTCGGAGCGGTCGTGGGGGTGGGGCTGGGTTACTTCGGTCGGTGGCTTGTCCAGCGCGTGCACCTGCCCACCGTGGGCCTCTATCCAGCGCTCACCCTGGCTTTGGCGTTCATGTCCTATGGCATCGCCACGCTGCTGCTCGGCAGCGGATTCCTGGCCGTCTACGCCACCGCCGTTGTCCTCGGCGCGTCGCGGCATCTGCCCTATCGTGCCGGATTGATCCGCATCCATAATGCGCTCGGTTGGCTCAGCCAGATCGCCATGTTCCTCATGCTGGGCCTTCTGGTCTTCCCGTCGCGGCTTCGCGCGGATGCGGGCGCGGGGTTGGGCATCGCGATCTTTCTGGCTTTCATCGCGCGCCCCTTGGCCGTCCTGCCATGCGTGCTGCCGTTCGGCTTCAAGGCCAGGGAAATCGCTTACGTGGGCTGGATCGGCCTGCGCGGCGCGGTGCCCATCATCCTGGCTACGTTCCCGGTGCTGGCCCGCATCCCCGGCGCCGACCGCATTTTCGCGATCGTCTTCTTCATTGTCGTGGTCAGCAGCATCATCCCGGGCTCCAGCATTCGCTACATCACCCGCCGTCTGCAATTGGAAACCGCCGACCGTCCGCTGCCGCCCGCGGTACTCGAAATCAACTCCTCGCATCGCCTCAACGGCGAGCTGGCCTCTTTCTACATCGAAGCGCCGGCTGCCGTCAGCGGGGCGAAGCTCAGTGAGATCGATTTCCCCGCCGGCGCTGCCGTCATGCTCGTTGTCCGCGACCAGGAACTCATCGCCGCCAAGGGCGGCACCACGCTCCAGCCGGGGGATCACGTTTATGTCTTCTTCCGTCCCGAAGACCGCCCGTTCATCGAACTGCTGTTCGGGCGGCCCGAAGAGGGAGGGAATACCGCATTACTGTAACCATTTGGACGGTAAGCGGTTTGCGCGCATCATCCGTCGCGGCCACTGCCCGTGCCGTTGCCCTTCCCGCCCCTATCGCCGCCGGTGGCGGTGCCGGTGCCCTTTCGCATTCCCCCGGCGTCAGGCCGCCAGAGGCGCCCGACAGAAGAATGGCTTTCCACTTCCGCTTGGATTCCCCCGGCTGCTTCCCTTGGGTTCGCGCCTCAAATCGGCATAATCCATGGCCATGAATGCGCCCGCGGCACTGCCGAAGCCAGGTCGAATTCGGATGCGCGCAGTATGATTTGCCTGCGAAGGTCCGCTCTCATCCAGCCTATAGTCTGGCATCGTCCGGCTTGACGGCAAAACGTCGCATTGAGGAACGGCATCCATGACCCACCGAGCAGTGACCGACTCGGCGCCGGCCAGGCGACTCGAGCGCTTCCTGGAGAGCGAGCGCGATACCTGGCTCCGTCGGCGATTCACGGTCTTCTGCATTTTGATGGTGTTGCTGACCGCCGCTGACCTGGCAATCGACCGCAGCGCTGTCAGGCAGATGATTCTGGAGGAGGGGCGTCAGAGATGGACCTCGACGATTCAGGTGATGGACAGCCTGCTGGCCGCACTGGCCCCGGTGGCTGCACTCATTTACGTACGCCGGCGAAACCCCGGGCGGGCAAGACTCCTGACGCTTGCCCTGTGGGTGACCGGCGGCGTTGGCGCGGCCGGCGTGGTCATGCTCCGCGTGCGTTTCGAGTTGGAGACTTATCCGCTCGACGAAGGGCTCGCTATTGGCAGCTACCGCGCCTGGACGATCATGGCGCCGGCCGTGATTCTCCTGAGCTACACGCTTGCGTGCCTGCTCATCCCCTGGACGTTTCGCGAGGCGCTTCGGCCTGCCGCAGTGCTGATGACAGCGGTCGCCGGCGTTGCGCTGTTCGATCGGATCCGGATCGCCAACTGGGTATGGCCGGTCGCCATCGGTGCGGCCGCTGTGGCGATGGTGCCGGGCCTGGTCATCTGCTGGTGGCGATACAGCCGTTTCCGCAGACGAATGCAGTTGCGTTTCGAGAGTCTCTCGTATCGCAGACTGCAGGCCGACCTCGCCGGAGCGCGGCGGATCCACGAGGCTTGCCTGCCGTCCCTCACCGGGGGCGGCCCCGTCGGCATGGCCTATGCCTACGAACCCATGAGCGAGATAGGCGGCGACCTGGTCTTCGTGCACTCATCCCCCGACGGCCGCCAACTCACGATGGTGCTGTTCGACGTCACCGGGCACGGGATTGCCGCGGCTCTAACGGTCAATCGTCTTTACGGCGAACTGGAGCGGATCTTCGCCGAACACCCCCATGCCGACCCCGCGGAGACTCTCTGTTCTCTCAACCGGTATATCCATCTCACCCTCGCGACCCATTCGGTCTATGTTACGGCAATCTGCATCCGGCTGGATGTGGCCGGTGGAGTCCTCCAGTGGGCCAACGGCGGACATCCGTCGGCCGTCCTGCTCCGCGCCGATGGCGCAATCTCGCTGCTCGAGTCCAATGAAACGATCCTTGGTGTCCTGGGAGGTTCCGACTTCCAGCCGTCCACGGTGGAGGCGCCATTTGCGGCGGGCGATGTCATTATCGCCTATACCGATGGCGCCAGCGAATCGACCGATCAACGGGGCGCTCACTTGGGTTGCGATGGCGTGCGGCAACTCATCCGCGAGATGGCCGCGTCACGCTTGCCGCCTCAGGAGTGGCCCGCTGCCTTGCTCGAGAGAATCGCCGGCCATCGAAATGGCCCCCCAGATGACGACACCCTCATTGCTGCCCTGTGGATCGGGGCCGCGCCGCACGCACGCGCCAGCCCTGACCCGCCCGCCGCATCCGCCGCGGAACTCGTCACCCCCCGCGCCTAACATGCCGACACCACGTCCCTGATCTCCACCTGGCTGTTGCGCGACAGGTCCGCTAACGTGCGCTTGCCCATGATCGTACGCAGGATCACCCGCGAGTCATGGAAAGTCCGGTCTTGGATTCGCGAATGCGACTCCAGAAAGCTCAGTAGCCGCCCGTTGGCCACGTCCGCCTCCAGCACAACCTGCACCTGCTGCCCCTGCACGTGCTCGGCCACCGCAGCCACTACCTTCTCAATGCCCAGCCCCGTCCGGGCACTGACCGGAATGGCGTCCGCGTACAGCGTGCGCCAGGTCGGCCACGCTGCCTCCCCCTCTTCCGTGTCGATCTTGTTCAGAAGAAGGACCTCCGGCTTGCCTTTCGCGCCGATCTCCTCCAGAACCCGGTGGACCGATTTGAACTGCTGCTCGGCCTGCGGGTGCCCCACATCCAGCACGTGCAGCAGCAGGTCGGCGTGCACCGCCTCCTCCAGCGTTGCCTTGAACGATGCCACGAGGTGGTGGGGCAGGTCGCGCACGAACCCGACCGTGTCCGAGAGCAGCACCTCGATGCCCCGCTGAATTCGCCAGGCTCGCGTCTTCGTGTCCAGCGTTGCGAACAGCTTGTCGTCGGCGTAGGTGCCGGCGCCGGTTAACGTGTTGAACAGCGTCGACTTGCCCGCGTTGGTGTACCCCACGATGCACACGGTGTAATGTTCCAGGTTCCGCCGCTCGACGAGCCGGCTCTTGCGACTCTGCACGCGGTGAATCTCGTCCCGCAGCTCGGCAATGCGCTTGCGCACGATGCGCCGGTCCACCTCAAGCTGCGTCTCGCCCGGCCCACGCGTGCCGATGCCCACGCCTGCACCGGCCGCGATGCGCTCCAGGTGCCCCCACATCCGTGTCAGCCGCGGATAGGTGTATTGCATCTGCGCCAACTCCACCTGCAGCTTTGCTTCGTGCGTCCGGGCGCGGGTGGCAAAGATATCCAGGATCAGTTCCGAGCGGTCCAGCACCTTCGCCCCCTCTCCGCGGCGGGCGTGGATCTGCTCGTTGATCATCTTCTCCAACGCGCCGATCTGCCCCGGCGAAAGATCATTGTCGAAGATGACCACGTCCGCTTTCTGCTTCTTGATCAGCCGCGAAATCTCCTCGACCTTCCCCGAGCCGATGTAAGTGCCTGGATCCACCCGTTGACGCTTCTGCAGCACCTGCCCCACGACCCGAGCTCCGGCCGTCTTGGCCAGCGAGCCCAGCTCTCCCAGCGGATCGCGCGGATCGGCGATTGAATCCGGTAGAATGACGCCCACGAGTATGGCTTGTTCCTGTCGGACCGACAGTTCAGTTCGCTTCAATTCTGACAAGTGACTCTTTTCCTCCAATCGGGATGGTAACACATTTATCCGTTCAAGGAGAGTGGAAGGTCGCCCGCCAACGCCGCAATCCCAGCTCTATTGGCACATGCGGACGCTCCCAGCCGACCCTCCTCCTTTGCCCTTGCCGCAGCGTCAGTTACGCCACTTGTTTTCGCGACGTCTAACGCTATACTGCTCAATTCTCGTAATTTCGGACATCTGGAGACCTTTAGATGGCAGTCAAGCTGAGACTTAAACGCATGGGCCGGACCCATTCGCCCTTCTACCGCCTCAATGCGGTGGATTCCCGCTCCCCACGCGATGGCCGCGTCCTCGAGCAATTGGGTACTTACGATCCCATGAACAAAGACCAGGCCAAGCAGTTTGCCGCCAACCTGGAACGCTGTAAGTACTGGCTGGACAATGGCGCAGTGCCTTCCGAGACCGTTTCTTCCATGCTGAAAAAGAACGGTCTGGAGCACAAGAACCTGCGCCTGCCCAAGCCCGGCAAGCCCAAGATCGCCCCGGAAGGCGAAAAGAAGGCCGAGGAGAAAAAGGCCTAGATTCACACAACCGGCCGCACGTCTTCCGGATCAGGACTGCTGGAACGCGTGCGGCTGGTGGTTTAGTCTGAGGGTGTCGTGATCCATGGCCCTGCGGATTGACATCCTCACCTTGTTTCCGGAGATGTTTGGTCCTATTTTGGGTACCAGCATCCCCAAAAGAGCGGCCGAAAAGGGCTTGGTCGAGTACCACTTGACCAATATACGGGATTTCGCCGCTGATGCGCATAAGTCAGTGGATGACAAGCCTTTCGGTGGCGGACCGGGCATGGTGATGATGGCCCCGGTCATGTTTGATGCCGTCGATGCGGTCGAAAAACGGGATTTGCGCACGGCAACGCGAATCCTGTTCAGTCCGCAAGGTCAGGTCCTGACGCAGGATATGGCTGGCAGGCTGGCGGAAATGCAGCGGCTTTTGCTCGTGGCGGGGCACTACGAAGGCTTCGACGAGCGTATCATCGAAGGCCTGAGGCCGATGGAGATCAGCCTCGGTGACTTCGTGCTGAGTGGCGGCGAACTGGCTGCTATGGTGCTGGTTGACGCGGTGGTTCGCCTGCTGCCCGGCGCTTTGGGCGCTGAGGATGGCGCCGCCGAGGAAAGTTTTGCCGATGGACTGCTGGAGTACCCCCAGTACACCCGTCCCCGCGAGTTTCGCGGCATGGGTGTTCCGGAGGTGCTGCTAAGCGGCAACCACAAGCTCATTGCCGAGTGGCGGTTGGAACAGCGAAAGCTGCGGACCCGCAATCGCCGGCCTGACCTGTGGCAGAAGTATACGAAGACAAGCGAGTGCAGTTGAGATAGGAGAGCCCCATGGCCAACCGTTTAGTCGAAGGCGTTGAACAGTCGTCACTGAAGCAGCAGATCCCGCAGTTCGAGGTCGGTGACACGGTTGACGTGGCGACCCGGATCATCGAAGGCGAGAAAGAGCGCATCCAGGTCTTCTCCGGCACCGTCATCGCCCGCAAGGGCTGCGGCATCAACGAGACCTTTATCGTCCGCCGCATTGTGAACAACGAAGGCGTTGAGCGCATCTTCCCGCTGCATTCGCCGTTCATCGCTGATATCTCGGTTCGCCGCAGCGGCAAGCTTCGCCGGGCGAAGCTGTATTATTTGCGTGACCGAGTCGGCAAGGCCGTCCGCCTCGCCGAGAAGCGCAAAGACAAGCGAGAAGCCGTCCAGGTCCCCGAGGCCGGCGCCGCCGAAATGGCCGCCACACAAAGCTGACGGTGACCCGTACGAGCCGCCCGCGAACCCGCGCCTCCGGGCGTTTTGAGTCATGTCTTGGCTATCCCGATTGCTGGGCGGTTGGGCGAAGACCGGCTCGCTGGGCGAGCGCGGCGAGAATGTCGCGGCCCGTTTTTTGCGCGACAAGGGCCTTAAGGTTCTGCTTCGCAATTACCGTTGCCCCCTGGGTGAGATCGACATTATCGCCCGCGACGGCGATGTGCTCGTTTTCGTCGAGGTCAAGACCCGCACTGCCGACGAGCCCACCCCCGAGGATCAGGTCAATCACCACAAGCAACACCAGCTCAGCAAGGTGGCCAAAACCTACCTCAGCCGTTACGGCGCAGCTCAGCCGCCCGCTCGTTTTGACGTTGTGGCCGTAATCTGGGCCGATGGCGCCGACCCCGTCGTTCGCCATACCCCCAGCGCGTTCCAGGCGACATTCTGACCGGTCCCATGATCGATTCGCATTGCCATCTCACCTATGCCCCCCTGGCCGCTCAGATCGATGCCGTTCTCGCCCGCGCTGCTGCCGCCGGCGTCACCCGCATGATCACCATCGGCACCAGCGCCGCCGACGCCCAGCTTGCCGTCGAGCTGTCCTGCGCCCATCCTAACATCCGCTGTGCCGTCGGGATCCACCCGCACCACGCGGCGGACGCGGCCGAACAGGACCTGCTTGCCATCGAAAAAACGGCCCGCCGCCCGGAAGTGCTCGCCCTGGGCGAAATGGGCCTCGACTATCACTACGATTTCTCTCCTCGCCCTCGCCAGCAGGAAGTCTTCCACCGCCAACTCGACATCGCCCGGTGCATCGGCAAGCCCATCGTCATCCACTGCCGCGAAGCCCTCGACGATTGCCTGGCCATCCTGAAACCCTTCCGCGGCATCTCAGCCGATTTCCACTGCTTCACCGGCGCGCGAGACGAGGCTCGCCGCATCCTGGATGCCGGCCATCTCATCGGCCTCACCGGCGTCGTCACCTTCAAGCGATCGGATGAGCTGTGCGAGATCGCTGCGTTCATCCCAGATGATCGGCTGCTCCTCGAAACCGATGCGCCCTACCTCGCCCCCGAGCCCATGCGACGCCAGAAGGTCAACGAGCCCGCCCTGATCATGCACACCGCCTCCGCCATCGCCCGGCTCCGCGGCGTCAGCCTTCAATGCCTCGACGAACTCACCTCAGCCAACGCAGAACGCTTCTTTGCCTGGAAACTCTGACAGCGCCGTTCATTTCCGCCCGACCGGCGGATACACTGCCCCAGTCGGCGCGGCGAGAGGCGCGTGCACCGGCGGGCGAATCCGACATCAGGAGGAATGCATGACTTGGAACGACGCGGTCATTCAGCACCAGCTTAATGAGGCCCAGTTCACATCGCTCATGGCCTCCACGCTCCTGTCTCGCGGCATCGCCAGCCAGGTGCGCATCGAGCGAGACCTGGTGATCGAGTTCACCACGCCTGACGGACAGGTCCAGAAGGCCGACATGACCGCGCTCTGGAATGTCATGGAGCCCCTCGGCCCGCGACTTCGCCAGGCCTTGATCGACGACCAGGTCTTGGCCATTGGCCGCCAGGCCTCCCGCCTTCAGACGCCACAGGCCGGCCCCGGGCCCGACAACATCATGCCCGTCATCAAAAGCAGCGCCTTCATCGAGGACTTGCGCCAGCGCACCGGCCAGGATGCCCTCGCTGCCCGCAAGTGGGTCGGCGACCTCTGGATCGCGTACGTCTTCGACACCGATGAACGGCTGGAATTGCTGACGTCTGCCCGCCAAGCCGAGGTGAGCCTCGCGCCCGACCGGATCCACGACCATGCCCTGCGCAACCTGCGCCGGCGTCTCTGGAAGCTGGACGTGCACGAGAACGGCCCCATCCGCATTCTCTCGGCCGGGGGCAACTTCGAAACCAGCTTCCTGCTGGTGGACGAGATCTGGCGCAACGCCCAGGCGAAGATGACCGCCCCTCTCGTCGCGTGCCTGCCCGCGCGCGATGTTGTCCTATTCACCGGCGCCAATGAGACCGCTGCGCTCGATGACCTTCGCCATGCCGCCACGCAGCTCGTGAAGAACAGCCCCTATCCCATCACGGACAGACTATACAGTTGGACCGAGTCCGGCTGGCGCCCATTCTGATTCTGCCCTGGCTGCGGTTCTGCTCCAGGGAACAACCCCGGTGGATGGACATCTCAGTTCGCCGCGAGCGGGCATTGATGTCCGCTCGATCGTGGGCCGATCCTCCGTTGGACTGCCAGGCCAAAGCAAGAAAGGGTGGTCATTGGCGGGATTTGATGGTTTGCCAGCTTTGGCGGAGGGATTGCGGGGTGGGCTTGGGGGAGGATTGGCCGCTGGTGGGGATGAGGGTTTTCTTTTCGAGTCTGGGGAGCAGGTCGGCGTGGGCGTCGATCAGTTCATCGCAGAGCTGGACGATCTGGTCGAGGGAGAGGGTGGCCGCGGTGAGGGGGTCGAACATGGCGGCGTGGTAGACATGGTCGCGGCGGCCTTCGAGGGCGGCGCGGATGAACAGATCGTGCTGGCTGACGTGGGGCTGCATGTAGGCGATGAGCTGCGGGGGCAGGTCGCCGACGCAGGTGAACTGGCAGCCAGCGCGATCGACCAGGGTGGGCAGCTCGGCGATGGTGGCGGGGGGGAGGTTGGTGATGGCGCCGCGGTTGGGCATGTTGCCGTAGACGACGCGGGGCTGGCCGGTGACGACCGAGTGCATGATCAGGCTGCCGTATTCGTGGCTGCGGTGGACGTGGATGGGCTCATCGGACCTGCTGAAAGTCTTGAGCCGCTCGAATTCATCGATGATGGCATCGCAACGGCGGAGGTATTCATCGATGGGGATGTCGTAGCGGGCGATGGTCTCCTGGCCGCGGGGGATGAACCAGGGGCAGTATTCGGCCGAATGCTCGGAGGATTCGGTGACGAAATAGCCGAGTCGGCGCATGAGCTCGAAGCGGACTTTGTTGGTGTTGTAGACCTCGGGGTTGTCCATGGCCTGGAAGAGGCGGGGGTAGAGGTCGAGGCCGGCCTTTTCGAGCTTGAGGTAGAAGGCCATATGGTTGATGCCGGCACAGATGAAGGCGACGTGGGCGGGGTCTTCGCCGATATAGCGCATGAGCTGGTTGAAGGTGTCCTGGACGCTGTGGCAGAGGCCGACAGCCCGCACATCGCTGGTGCGGCAGATGGTCTGCATGTTCATGCTCATGGGGTTGGAGTAGTTGAGCAGGAGGGCATTGGGGCAGAGGTCCATCATGTCGCGGCAGAGTCCGGTGAGCATGGGGAAGGTGCGGAGGGCGCGGAAGAGGCCGCCGGGGCCGGTGGTGTCGGCGATGGTGAAGTTCAGGCCATATTTACGGGGGATTTCGAAATCGACGAGGGTGGAGTCGAAGCCGCCGACCTGGACCATGTTGATGACGAAGTCGGCGTCGCGGAGGGCTTCGCGGCGGTCGAGGGTGGCGAGGATGGTGGGGTTGGCGCCGAGGGCGGCGGCGACCTTGCGGCAGAGGCTGGCGCCGACCTGGAGGCGGTCGGGGTCGATATCCATGTAGGCGATGGTGGCATCCTTGAACTCGGGGAAGGAGAGGATGTCGCCGGTGAGGTTCTTGGAGAACACAACGCTGCCCGCGCCGATCATGGCCACTTTGATCACGGATGGGTCTCCTTGTCTGGTTTTACATGGGCCCGGATACGGAATGGGACAGGATAGCAGGGGAGGAGGCGGGACAGAAGCTCAGCGGTTTACTCTGAATTCGCCACGGAGGACGAGGAGCGGAGCTGCTGGATGCGAGCGGTCAGCCACTACGCGCCGCAGCCGCGGAGGGATCCCTGTTGAGACCCATCCGCGGCTGTTGCGGGGGAGGTCGGGTTGCCGTGGGCGGGGTTAGACGAGTTCCCAGCCTTTGCGGTACTGCTCCTTGATGAACTTCTCGGCCTCGGGGGCGTTTGTGGCCTTCTGGTTGGCGCCATCCCACTGGAGCTTCTTGCCGCAGCGGAGGGCGACGTTGCCGAGGAGGACGATCTCGGTCAGGCGGGCGGAGTATTCGAAGTTGCCGCTGGCGGCGGGGCCGCCCTTGCAGGCGCGGAGCCAGTCGGCGTGGTGGCCGGGGACGCGCGGCAGGGTCTTTTCGGGGCGCTTGTAATCGCGGTGGACATCCAGCGGGAGAAGGCGGGGCACGCCGGCCCAGCCAGCGCAGGTGATCATGCCTTTTTCGCCGATGAAGAGGATGCCGTTGCCGCCATCGCCGAGTCGCTGCTTGGGGTCGTTGGGATCGATGCCCTTGGGCTGCGGGGGCTGCTTGTTGCCATCGTACCAGGTGAGGGTGACGGCGGGCATATCGCCGCGGGCGGGGAACTGGTAGACGTAGACGCCGTCGGAGGAGCAGGCTTCATCATCGACCCAGGGGGCTTTGGCCTCGATGCTGAGGGGATGCTCGAGCTTGAGGGCTGAGACGGCGGGGTCGATGTTGTGGCAGGCCATATCGCCAAGCGCGCCGGTGCCGAAGGCCCACCAGCCGCGCCAGGTGAAGGGGGTGTAGCTGTCATGATAGGGCCGATCAGCGCGGGGGCCAAGCCAGAGGTCCCAGTTGAACTTGTCAGGCAGGGGCGAGGTTTCCTTGGGCCGGCCGCGGCCGTTGATGAAGTGGCCAGCGCCGCTCCAGGCGTGGACTTCGCGGATCTTGCCGATGGCGCCATCCCAGATCCATTCACAGGTGAGGCGCAGGCCTTCGCCGGAGTGGCCCTGGTTGCCCATCTGGGTGGCGACGCCGGTTTCCCTGGCGACGCGGGCGATCTGGCGGGCTTCCCAGATGTTGTGGGTGAGGGGTTTTTCGCAATAGACATGCTTGCCAGCGCGCATGGCGCGGGTGGAGATGGGGGCGTGGAGGTGGTCGGGGGTGGCGATCAGGATGGCGTCGATGGCCTTTTCCTGCTCCAGCATGACGCGGAAGTCTGCATAAGTGTTGCACTTATGGTTGGGGGTTTTCTGCTGGTAGTGCTTTTCGATTTCATCTTTGACGGGTCCACGGCCGCCGAGGCCGCCGTAGTAGAAGCGGTTCAGATCCCAGGATTCGGCTGGGTCGGCGAGGGCGATGACCTGGCAGTCGGGCTCATGGAAAAGCGATCGGGCATTGGTTCGGCCCTGGCCGCCAGCGCCGATGATGGCGACGTTGACCTTTTCGCTGGGCGCGACGAACCTGCCGCCGCCGAGGACATGGCGCGGAATGATGGTGATGGCGGCCGCCGCGGCGGCGCTGGAGAGAAACTGACGACGAGTGGGGGACTGTTTCATAGATGTTCTGCTAAAAGACAAGGTGGACGAGAAGTACGAACAACACGCTCCGGGAAGTATACCGGTCGAGGAACTGGATGTTGAGGGCGTGCGGGTGTTGGGGACATTCGCGGCGATGGATGCGGTTGACAACGTACGCTGACAGCAGTAGGTTTTCAGGAGCATACAACCGGGCCTCTTCAGCCGTGGAGCGCCTCCCCATGATCGCCCGATCCGGCGCTTCGGAGGGTTCGGCGTATCGACCGAGCATTGCGATCTCATGGACGTCACAGGCGTTTTGGTGTCGTCCGCTTTAACCCGAAGTCAATGCCGTGGCTGTTAAAACTGATCCTATTCGCCGTGCCGAAAAACTGCTCGGCCACTCGTTCAAGGACCCACAGCTTCTCAAGGAATCGCTGACGCACGCATCGAGCGCCGACAGTCGCCTGACGAGCAACGAGCGCATGGAGTTCCTGGGCGATGCCGTGCTTGACCTGGTCATCTGTGAAGCACTTTACCTTCGCTTTCCGGATTACCTGGAAGGGGAACTGACCAAGATCAAGTCGGCCGTGGTCTCACGGCGCACCTGCGCCGAGGTGTCGAACGAGACCGGCCTGACGGCGCTGCTGATCATCGGCAAGGGCGTGGGCACGGGTGCGGCGATGCCCAGTTCCCTGGCTGCCGCGGTGTATGAGTCCATTGTCGCGGCGCTGTACCTCGATGGGGGCTTCGAGGTGGCCAAGCGTTACATCCTGCGAACGATGACGCCGCACATCGACGCCATTGCCGCCAGCGCCCACCAGCACAACTACAAGGCCATTCTCCAGCAGCATGCTCAGAAATGCATGAATGCCACGCCGGTGTATGAACTGCTGGACGAGAAGGGCCCGGATCACAGCAAGTGCTTCGAGATGTGCGTCGTGATCGACGGCAAACGCTACAATTCGGCCTGGGGACCAAACAAGAAGATGGCTGAACAGAAGGCGGCGCTTTTCGCGCTGGAGGAAATCGGCGTGGTGGACGAGAAAGAGGTGGAGCACGCCATCGAGGACATCGCGGTGGAGGAAGAGGGATAAGTGTCAACCGGCTTGATCGGCCGCGGGGGCGGATTTCGATTCAGAACCGGTAGATGGCGGCGATGCCGGTATCCGTCGGCATATGGTGGTGGGGCATGATCAATACCTGCCCGCCCGTTCTGATGACACGCTCGGCGATGTCATCGAGCAGGTCGTCGAACTGGGGTTGCGAGCGATCTCCGAATTCAATGCGGCCGCTGGGATCGATGCGCCCGCCGACGTGCTTGTCGGCGTCGACCAGCAGCGTGCCGACGCGCGACATCGCGACGGCCTCGGCCACCTGGGCGAGGTCCTCCGAGCCGCGCTGGCGCCCCCGTGCCCGCCCGTACTCGTCGATGACCCGATCCAAATCCCGGCGATAGTAAGGCTCGATCATCCGCCATGCCCGTTCGTGGAGGCGGTCGAAGCTGAGGCCTTCGGGGCCGAGTTTGATGCTTCCGGGCAGTAGATGCGCGTTCCTGCTGATGCGATGAAAGGGCTCGTGATAGCTGGGGATGGCGCAGAGGATCAGCGGCAGACCCGACGGCCGGCTGTGGTTCTCCCAGACGGCCTTGTCGATCACGCGGAAGAAGCGATCTCGGTCCATGCCGTCGCCGATGGACTTGGCGCGAGGCTCGCTGTTCTGCGGCGCACGGGCTTCGCCGGGCGGTGTGCGCACGGCGCGACGGCCGATCGCTTCGTCGATGTTGGCGGGCACGCCCCGGAGCGGTACATCCTCCAGGCTGTCCTGGGTTCCCTCGTACAGCGAGACATTGCCCTGCGCAAGGCACAGGACATGGTATCGTCCGCTGAACTGCTCTGCCCGGATCAGCGGGCGCAGATGGAAGCTCTCGGCTACCTCGACCACGATCGGGACTTCCGTGGGCAATTTGATGACCTGAAAAACCTCGAAGGAGGCGAAAACAGCAAGCCCATCCAAGGGGCGCAGCCAGGTGTCGTCGTTGCGGAAGGCGCGCAGCTTTTCGAGCAGCGGGCGCACGTCGGCCTTGCGGAATACGCCCTGTATCCGGCCCTCGGCCTTCCTGACGAGGTTGTCGTATTGCACGATGTTCTGCATCGCTGAAGGCTTGGCGCGATGTGTCGGCATGTAGACAGACACACAAGGTGGCGTCTGCCGTCCCAGAAGTGCGGCAAAGTACAAGGGCATTTTGGGTTTCATCGGTTCTACTCCAGCGGTGCCCCGGTGAAAAAAGACAACGCCCCAGCATCAGGTTACCGGCAGTGTGTCTTAACGTCAGCGCGTGGATTGCCGCCGCGGGTCTTCCTTTCCGGCTTGGCGCACATGCCTGTTTGTCCTGGGAATCCGGCCATGCTGTCTCCCGGGCCCAGACCTTGAGCCGCCAACTCGCTGCCGGAGTGTATGCTCCGCAGCCGGAATTGACGTCCGTGCAAGCCACGTGCCTCAGAAAACAGCACGGGCAGCCAATTTGGCCGCCCGTGTCATGGGTTATCCCAACGGTGCCCGGCGTTCGATGCTCAGGAACGACGGTTGCGGGCCCAGTGTGCCGCGCCGAGCGCGCCCAGCATGGCGATTCCGCCCCAGACCGACATCGGCAAAGGAGCTACCTGCGGCGATCCTTTGGAGACCAGGAAGCGATGCCCATCGGGATACGCATCCAGAATATCCTGCTGCACCGAGGTGCCATCGTCGAAGGTGACGGTGACAACGGCGTTTTGTTCCGTGCCGTTGTTGAACAGAATATGGCGGAAGTCGTCGGTGACGCCAGGGGTCTTGCCGCTGATGTCGGCCTTGAAGCTGAACTTGTAACCGGGATCGAACCCGCTGAAGAGGTATTCGACGCGGTCGGAGGTGACATCGCCCTGTTTGCTGTCCGGTACGATCAGCTTCTCGATGATCCCGGGAGAACCGAACATCTTCCAAGCCACATCGAACTCATGGTCGGCGCTGCCGATGCTGATTTCGAGCCTGGTGATGTCCTTGTCCGAGGAGGTGTTCGTCAGAACGAACACGGGCAAATCAGGCGTGCCGTGAATATACAACTGAAACGGCGCCGTGATGGAATTGGCATGGGCACCCGAAGCAATTAAACCACCACCCACGGCCATGCCGGCGAGCAACAACGTGCTTCTCATTCAACACATCCCTTCCTTGCACTGGACATGCTACGGGGAGATTCGGCGACACCCACGTCCAGCCTTGTCGTCTGATAATATACCAGGGGCCCGATCGAGTATTCAACGGCAAATCTGCGGGGAAAACTTGGCGCGGCTGATAGCGGGCGATCAGCATCGCGCACTTCTTGCGCGTTGTTAATTCTGCACTTGCAGCGTGCGGAACGCGATTATCGTCGCCGGCGGCGCCTTCGATTCACAGGAATCTTGCTGCCTATCGTCAGAGGTCTTGCCGGCAACGACACTTGTGGATGTGGCTTGACTTCGGTCTCGGCCTGCGGCGCTGAGGCCGAGGGGCTTCGATCCTCCCAATGGGGCGGCGGGGGGCTGGGCTCGAACCCCTCGATTGTGGCCTGAGAAATCAGCATGTTAATGATATTCTCGACCTTGGTCAGTTCCTCGCCCTGTTCCGGAGTGACCAGCGTGAATGCCTTGCCGGTAGCACCCATCCGGGCGGTTCGGCCGACGCGGTGCACATACACTTCCGGGTCTTCGGGGATGTCAAAATTGATGATGTGGGATATCCCGGCGACGTCCAGGCCGCGACTGGCTAGGTCGGTGGCGATGAGGATGTCGAACTTGCCCCCGCGGAAGCTCTTCATGACGCGTTCCCGCTTGCTCTGCTGAAGATCGCCGTGGATTTCACGGCAGGCAATGCCATCCGTTTCGAGTTTCCTGGCCAGTTTATGCGCGCCATGCTTGGTCTTGCAGAAAACAATCGCCAGGTCGGGTTCTTCGCGGTCCAGGAGCTTCTTGACGAGGCGATACTTGTCCCAAGGCTGCACTGAGAAATAGTACTGCTCGATGCCTTCCACGGTGGGCTTCTCATCCGCTCCCGGCACCACCAGCTTCTCCACCGGCTCGCGCATGTAGCTGCGCGCCAGCCGCTCGATCTCGTCGGAAATGGTGGCCGAGACGAAGATGGTCTGGGGATGGGCGGCGCCCTCGGCCTCGGACGAATCGGATTCGGCCCGCCTTATGCCCTTGACACGGGAGAGAATGTTGCGGATGTCGTCGCGGAAACCGATGTCGAGCATGCGATCGACCTCGTCGAGCACGACGAATCGCACGTTGGCGAAGTCGATGATGCGACGGTCGAGCAGGTCGATCACCCGGCCGGGCGTGCCCACCAGGACCTGGGGCGCGTGCTTGAGAAACTTGACTTGCGCGGCAATGCGCTGGCCGCCATAAACCGGAACCGAACGGATGGGGGTGTATTTGTTGAGCCGCTTGATCTCGGCATCCACCTGCACAGCCAGTTCGCGTGTGGGGACGAGCACGATTGCCTGTGTGGCGCCGTCGCGCGCGCACTTCTGAAGAATGGGGATGGCAAAAGCCGCGGTTTTGCCGGTGCCGGTGCGGGCCTGGCCAAGAAGGTCGCCGCCCGCCAACGCCTTGGGAATGAGTAGCGACTGGATGTCGGTGGGCGTCTGGAAGTTCTCT
Source organism: uncultured Tepidisphaeraceae bacterium (assembly GCA_964570205.1). Taxonomy (GTDB): domain Bacteria; phylum Planctomycetota; class Phycisphaerae; order Tepidisphaerales; family Tepidisphaeraceae; genus CAZMXI01. Next base: position 18,851 of record CAZMXI010000016.1, on the reverse strand, counting down.
TCCTGCAGCGCGCGGAGGATCGAGGGTCGGACGCCCAGCTTGGCAAAGGCCTCGGGCTGGAGTTGAACGGATTCGGTTTTGTCAGACAAGGTGTGGTGTTCCTTACTCAAGTCAAAGGCGGATTTTAGGAGCAAGGCAACTCAATAACAAGCCGGCATGAGAGCGCCGACGCGGGCAAGGGTCATTGGGGCCTGGGTGAGGGCATTGCCGCGTGGGTCTGCTTCCGCCACGCGATCAGCTTCTGGTGAAGCTCCCTGGCCTTGTCCGGGTGCGTGGCAACGACGTTGCGCTTCTCGCCGATGTCATCGCGAAGGTTGAAAAGCTCAATGCGGCCATCCTCGAAGAATTCCATAAGCTTCCATGGACCCGACCGGATTGCGCCGACCGGCGCTGTCCGCCATTGCCTGGTTCCATAGCCCTCCAGATAACCGGGGAAGTGCATGTAAATGGCATCGCGGCCCAGTGTTGCAGCGGGGTCCTTCAGCAATGGGACCAGGCTGATCCCGTCGAGCGTCTGGGGTGGCTGGGACGCGCCGGCGAGCTCAAGCAGCGTGGGCATGAAATCCACATGTGCGGCGGGCTCATCGCAGGTTGTCCCGGCCACAGTAACGCGAGGGTAGCGAATTATGAACGGCACGCGCACGCCGCCTTCGTAAAGCATGCCCTTGCCGCCGCGCAGCGGGGCGTTGTCGGTGACGCCCTTGCCGTTGATCTCGGCATAGCCGCCGACGCCGCCGTTGTCGCTGGCGAAGATCAGGACGGTGTCGTCGGCCAGCTTCAGCTCGTTCAGCTTCTCCATGATGCGCCCGACGCTCTGATCCACGCTGTCGATCATGGCAGCGTAAGTCGGGTCGCCATGGCCGCCGGCGGGCGGCTTGTTCCGGTACTTCCTGATCAACTCCGCCTTGGCGTGATGGGGGGAATGCACCGCGAAGTGTGGTAGATAAAGGAAGAACGGCCGATCCTTGTTGGCTTGGATGAACGACGCCGCGCAATCGGCCAGAAAGTCGGCGAGATAAGTCCCTGGGGGATACTCCACCTTGGGAGTGGTGATGAAGTCGAAATGCCTGCCCATCGTCACGAATCCCTGGTCGAATCCGCGCTGGAGCGGGTGGAACTGCCCCTGTTGGCCGATGTGCCACTTGCCGAAGATGGCGGTTGCATAGCCGGCCGCCTTGAGCTGGTCGGCGACGGTCTTGCGATCCAGCGGAAGCTGCGTGCGGTTGGGCGGCGGGAGCATCTTCCGATCCTGCTCGCGGCCGCGGGTCAATTCGCCGACGGTGAAGACGCCGGTGCGGGCGGGGTATTGGCCGCTCATGAGGGCTGCGCGCGTGGGGGTGCAGTTCTGGCAGACGTAGAAGCTGGTCAGCCGCATGCCCTGAGAGGCAAGGCGGTCGATGTTGGGCGTCTGGTAGAACTTCGAGCCCTGGCAGGCCAGGTCGGTCCAGCCCAGGTCATCGGCGAGGATGAAGATGATGTTGGGCTTGCGCGTCTGGGCAGCGATGGCCGGTAATGCTCCGGCCAGAAGCGCAAGAGCGACGAGAATGCGGGTCATCATGTTGCCTCTACTTGCGGGGGAGAAGGGTCCTGGGATTCAGCACTTCGCCGGGAGGGCGCACGTTCCTGCCCGGCCGGCCGTCATCACCGAGGTCTTCGCGGCACTTGTCGGCCAGCAGGAGCAGCCGTCTGGCGACCTCGGGATTCTCAGCGAGCACATCGGTTGATTCGCTGATGTCTGTTCCCAGGTTATAGAGGGCAGACTTGACCGGCTTCTTCTGGTCGGGCCTGCCCTGGGGCGCGAGCTGGTGTTCCACAATCAGTTTCCAGTCACCGCAGCGGACGGCCGCCAGGGTGCTCGTGTAGTAGTAGAAGAATGCCTCGTGCGGCGATTTGGCCCCGGGCTCGCCCGTGAGCAGGGGCATGATGTCCTTGCCATCGATCACGCGATCGGATGGAAGCTGGGCGCCGGCCAGTTTCGCAAAGGTGGTGTATAGGTCGAAACTCACCGCGACTTCATCCGTCACCTGGCCATCGGGTATGCGCCCTGGCCAGCGGGCGATGAACGGCACGCGGTGGCCGCCTTCCCAGGTGGTGCCCTTGGCCGAGCGCAGCGGGGTGTTGTTGGCTCCCTGGAAGACGGGGCCGCCGTTGTCGGATGTGAAGACCACCAGGGTCTTCTCATCCAAACCCAGGTCGCTGAGCGTCTTGAGGATATGACCTGTGGACCAGTCGATCTCCGTGACCGAATCGCCGTAGCGGCCGTTGCCGGACTTGCCGGCGAAGTCTTCGCTGGCGAACTGCGGCCAGTGGGGCATGGGGTGGGGGAAGTACAGGAAGAACGGCTCATCCTTGTGGCGTTTGATGAAATCGATCGCCTCGGCGGTCAGGCGCTTCGTGAGCTGGCGCTGATCTGGCGCGGATTCGATGACCTTTTCTCCGCGTAGCAGCGGGAGGGGCGGGTTGTTGCTGTTAGGGCGCTCGGTCCGGCCCATGTCGTTGGAATAGGGGATGCCGAAATACTCATCAAACCCGTGACGCGTTGGCAGAAACTCCGGCTGATCTCCCAGGTGCCACTTGCCGAAGATGCCGGTGGCATAGCCGCGGCTCTTGAGCAGTTCCGCGAGAGTGATTTCGGAGGCGTTGATGCCTCGCTTGTTGCCGGGAAACAGGACCCAGTTGCGCGCCTCGTTCTGATGCAGGCCTACGCGCTGGGGGTAGCAACCGGTCATGATCGATGCGCGGGTGGGGGTGCAGACGTTGGCCGCGGTGTAGAAGCTGGTGAACCGCACGCCGGCCGCAGCCATGCGGTCGATGTGGGGCGTGGGGTGCTTTGATTTCTGAACGCCGATGTCGGCGTACCCCAGGTCGTCGCAGAGGATCAGGACGAGGTTCGGCCGGTCCGCCGCCAGCGCCATCGGGGCCAGGGCGAGGGTCAGCGCAAGGGCCGGCATGATCCGAAACAGCATGAAGCCTCCTGAAGTGTTGCAGCTGGGATCAGAGGATATCCGCCTGGCGCGGCGCTCGCCAGAGAGGAACAACAGGATGCGCCATGGAGCGGTAGTTTCGAGAGAAGGAGCTCCCATGACACTCGGCCGAATCGCCTGCGGCTTGATCCTGCTTATCACCTGCTCCGCGGCCTGGGGGCAGTCTTCCACGCCCAACATCGTGCTGATCATCTCTGATGATCATGGCTGGACGGACTACTCGTTCATGAAGCACCCGCACATCGGCACGCCAAGCCTGGACCGGCTGGCGTCGCAGAGCGTGGTCTATTCGCGCGGGTATGTGCCGTCGAGCCTGTGCTGCCCGAGCCTGGCGACGATCATCACCGGGCTCTATCCGCATCAGCACAAGATCACCAGCAACGACCCGCCCAAGCCCGAGACGATGAACCTTGGTGAGCATGCGAAGACCGAGCAGTTCAGGCAAGGCCGGGAGGTCATGAACCGGCACCTGGAGGCCGTGCCAACGCTTCCGCGTATGTTGGCCGAACGCGGCTACGTGAGCTTCCAGTCGGGCAAGTGGTGGCAGGGGGATTACCGTCGCGGCGGGTTTACCGACGGCATGACCAAGGGGCAGCGCCATGGCGATGAAGGGCTGGGAATCGGCCGTCAGACCATGCAGCCGATCTACGACTTTGTCGCGGATGCCCGTCGGAAGGACAAGCCGTTCTTCCTCTGGTATGCCCCCATGCTGCCGCACCAGCCGCATAACCCGCCGCAGCGGCTTCTGGCGAAGTACAAGGACAAGACCGCCTCGTCGCATGAGGCGAAGTACTTCGCCATGGTGGAATGGTTCGACGAGACGTGCGGACGGTTGCTCGACTATCTGGATGAACAGAAGCTCGCTGAGAACACGGTTGTCATCTACGTGGCCGACAACGGCTGGGTGCAGGCGAAGGACGCGGCAACGTTCGTGCGGTCGAAGCGGTCGCCGTACGACGCCGGCCTGCGCACGCCGATCATGGTGCGCTGGCCGGGACGGGCCAGGCCAGCCATATCATCATCGCTGGCCATGTCAATCGACATCGCGCCGACGGTCCTGGCGGCCGCGGGGGTGAAGCCCACTGTGGACATGCAGGGCATCAACCTGCTGGACCAGCGGGCCGTGGCGCAGCGGAAGCTGATCTTTGGCGAGTGCTTCACTCACAACTCGGTGGACCTGAACGACCCGGCAAAGAGCCTGGAATGGCGATGGGCCATCGAGGGCAGGTGGAAGCTGATCGTGCCGGCCGGGCCGTCGCCGCGGGTCGAGTTGTATGACATCTTGGCAGACCCGCGTGAGCAGAAGGATGTGGCGGGCGACAATCGGCAGACGGTGGAAGCTCTGCGAGCGAAGCTGGATGGGTGGTGGAAGCCGGGATAGATCTCCGGTAGGCTCTGGCGCGGGAGACACATCATGACGCGATCATTTCTTGTTGGATTGTCCCTGACGCTGGGGCTGATAGCGCCATCGCCCGCGATGGCCGCAGATCAGCGCAAGCCGAACATCATTTTCATTCTCGCGGATGATGTGGGGTATGGCGACTTGGGGTGCTATGGGGCGACGCGGGTGAAGACGCCGAATCTCGACCGCCTGGCGGCGGGCGGCCTGCGTTTCACCGATGCCCATGCCGCATCCGCCACCTGCACACCGTCGCGCTATGCGCTGCTGACCGGCGAATACGCCTGGCGGAAGAAGGGCACGGGAATCCTGCCGGGCGATGCCAACCTGATCATCGAGCCCGGCCGGCCGACGCTGCCGGCAATCCTCAAGCAGGCCGGCTACACGACCGGTGTTGTCGGGAAATGGCACTTGGGCCTCGGCGATGGCCCGGTGGACTGGAATGGCGACATTAAACCCGGGCCGTTCGAGATCGGCTTCGATTACTGCTTCCTGATCCCCGCGACGGGCGACCGCGTGCCGTGCGTCTACTTGGAGAATCATCGTGTCGTGGGGCTCGACCCGAAGGACCCGATCCAGGTCAGCTACAAGGACAAGGTCGGCACCGACCCAACTGGCAAGGAGCATCCCGAGATGCTCAAGATGGGGCTGACCCACGGCCATGACTTCACGATCGTGAACGGCATCAGCCGGATCGGCTACATGACCGGAGGCAACTCGGCCCGCTGGACGGATGAAGACATGGCCGACGAGATCACCCGTCGGGCCAGCGCCTTCATCGACAGGAACAAGGACAAGCCGTTCTTCCTCTACTTCGCCACCCATGACATCCACGTTCCGCGCGTGCCGCATCCGCGATTCGCGGGAACAAGCCAGTGCGGGACCCGCGGCGATGTCATCCAGCAGCTTGACTGGTGCGTGGGGCAGATCGTCAACACGCTGGAAAAGCTCGGCATCGCCGACAACACCCTTCTGATCTTCTCCAGCGACAATGGCCCGGTGCTGGATGATGGCTATGCGGACGGCGCGGTGAAGGACCTGAACGGCCACGCGCCTGCGGGACGGCTGCGCGGGGGCAAGTACAGCATCTATGAGGGCGGCACGCGGCTGCCGATGGTGGCGTGGTGGCCAGGGCGCATCAAGCCCGGGGCAAGCGATGCGCTGGTCTGCCAGGTGGACCTGCTGGCATCGTTTGCAGCGCTGGCGGGGCAGAAGATGCCGGAAAGCGCTGGCCCCGACAGCTTCAATGTGCTGCCAGCGTTGCTGGGGGATTCGCCAACGGGGCGGAATCACCTGATCGAGCACGCCGCCGGGCAGGCGCTGCGCCAGGGTGCTTGGAAGTTCATTCCCGGCGGCAATGCCCCTCGAACGGGCGTTGTCGCCCGGCCACAGCTCTACAACCTGGCCGATGACCTGGGCGAGATGAAGAATCTTGCCGCTGAGAACCCGCAGCGCGTCAAGGAGATGGCGGCGATGCTCAACAAGTTCCGCCAGGCCGGCCGCAGCCGTCCATAATCACGACGCAACGTTCGCCAGGGCCTCGTACAGCGGCCGGGCCTGGTCCGGATTGACCATGTGGATGTAGTGGATCATTCCCCGCAGCCACGCCTCGAAGTGCGGCAGTTTCTCGCGATTCTGGGCGGGCAATCCCGTCTTTCGGGCCTGATGGAGGATCGCGCGCAGCCTCCGCACAAGCTGGCGATCGACGCCCGGCCGCTGGTTGACGATGATGCCGGTGACCTTCTGCGCCATGTGGGGGCGCTGGATGTGAACCTTGTCTTCGTTGACCTTGAATCCCTCATCCTCGGCGATGTGCCGCAGGCGGGCGAGCAGATAGCCGGCGAGCTTTGCTGCTTCGGCATCGGCGGAGAACGCCAGGTCATCGGCATAGCGGGTGTAGGTCCAGCCCAGCTTCGCGGCGATGCCCAGCAGGCGCGAATCCATCTTGCGGGCGACAAGGTTGCTAAGGGCGGGGCTGGTGCATGCCCCCTGGGGCAGTGCCCGCGGGCCTGTCGCGACATAGAGCGGCTGCCCATCGTACTTTACCACTCGCCTGGGCGACTCGGTGCACAGCAGGCCGAGGATCGTGGCGACGGCGGGCGAGTAGCCCAGTTGCCGGAAGATGCCCGCGACGCGGTTGAAGGTGACCGTGGGGAAGAAGTCCTTCAGGTCGGCGTTGACGATGATGGCCCGGCCGACGTGCGGGGCGGCGTTGGTCACGGTGGACCGGCCGGGCACGAAGCCGTGCGCTGCATCGTGCGTGGGGACTTTCTCCAGGATGTTCTTGAGAATCCACTGCTGCGCATCGGCCAGGCTATCGTGCGGCGCGGCGAGCTGCCGCGCGCCGCCGGATCGCTTGGGGATCGTGAAGTAGACATAGTGCGTGACGACTGTCGCCTCGGCGTGAAACGCCAGCCAGCGCAGCCGCGAGATGGTCAGGTTAAGAGCCTGGGCCACGTCGGCCGGCGTTGCCAGGATCGGCAGCCCGGCTTTCTTCAGCTTCTCGATGTCCGATCGCCGGTCGGCCAGGCCGGCCGACACGCCGCGGCCGAGATGGATGATGTCGGTGCGCCTGCGCAGCGCCACCGCTTCCTGGTGCTTGCGCTGGCGCTCGGCGGCCTCGGCCTTCTTGCGCTGCTTGAGCTCCTGCCGCTCCTGCTCGGTCCGGGCGATGGCCTGGTTTGCCAGATGGGCGGCCATCGACAGGTCCGGGCGAAGCGCATCCATCTGCCGGCCGACGTCGTGGATTTCGGCCAGTTCTTCCGGGGCGATAAGCCCCTGGGCGACCATCGCGCGGTCGATCAGCAGGGTGCGCGGGTCGGTGGCGGGTGGAATCCGGTCGCGGCGGCCGAAAAACGGGCTGGACCAGGAGCTGCCGAGCGATTTCGCCTGCTTCCGCACATCGTGGTCGGAGAGCGGCGCGAACTGCTCGACATCCAGCTCGAGCTTCGTGGATTCGGGCAACGGCGGCGGCTGTCGCTTGCGCGCGGGCCGCTGCGGAATGGCGGGCGCTGGCTCAGCGCGGCGCGAACCGGGCGCGGCCGGCCGATGCCGGTCCTCCTGGGCGCCGAGCAGACGTTTGAGCCAGTCGAACAGCGACATGCTGCATGAGCGGCTGGATCGTAAACCGAACCGGCGAAGCAAAAGCCGGCTACTGACTTCGAACGTCGGACCAAGGTCGTTCACTCAAGGGCCAGCACATAGTTGTGAGGCCGAGAGCTTTGGCTCGTCTTGGTTGGCCGCACAACTATGTGCTGGCCCAAAACGAGCAACGGCCTTGGGGATGCATGACATGCCAAGCTGCAACCGCGGCGGAACGCCGCAGAGATAGTCTCAGTTGGCCGACTTTCATCCTTGCCGATCCGGTCTACGATCCAGCCGCATCTCCTTTCAGATTATCTGACCACGCCGCTCCTGCCCAGGCGCTGCGCCCACGGCACAGCCTGCGTCTGCTGGGCATGGAGCCGCCGAAGCACCTGCATGTGCCGACACGGGCCGTTGCGCAGGAGGTATCGACGGTAATACGGGCACACGCACTTACCTCGTTTGACGTTATTCTCCGCATCCAACAGGATTTCCACCGGGCAGCCATCGATCTTCCCGGCCAGGGCGAGCGTGGCGCTGGGGCCGGGCTCGCGCATCTCGACCTGGACCGGCCGGTTCGCCATGATTCTGCGCGCCTCGGCCAGTTCCGGGTGCTCCGGGCCGATTTCGGCTTCCCCGACGATCTGCGGCATGATCTGCCGCCAGCGATACACCCCGCCGGGCAGGTCATAGATCACCTGGCCGCTGTGCGCCAGCCGCCGCAGGGCTGCCGCGGCCAGCGCCGGATCGATCATCGTGTTCCTCGCCACCATCGCCAGGGGCGCTGAACGAACCCGGCGCAGATGCTCACCAACGACTCGTACCTGCTCGGGTGAACTGGTGACCGTTGGGGCGACCAGATCAATGGCCGATGCGCGCGTCCAGTCGTTGGCCGTCCACCCGGACAGGCCCAGGGTGAGGGTCATCTCGCCCATGCGGGCCACCCAGAAGCTGGGCAGGCCCGTGCCAGCCAGATACACATCGAATCCATCGGCCAGCGGGAGCAGCCGCGCCAAAGCCGCCAGCCGCCGCCGGCCCCAGATGCGGATGGGCTCCGTGGGCGGTCCATCGTACTTCGTGCCGTGCGACGTGATGGTCTGTTCCCATGGATCGAGCACGATGCGCGGCGGTCGATCCTGTTCAAGCTCGAAGCGCACGCCGCGCGGGCTGCGCTCGGAGCGGTGGCGCTTCAGCCACGCGAGAATCGAGTAGACGGCCTCCCGGCCCAGATTGACCCGGACCGTCGGCAACCCCATCGCGCTTTGCAGTTCCATGAAACCGCGCAACCAGCCCGAGGGCAGGTCGATCTTCTCCTCACGGTAATCCTCGCCGCCGCGGGTGGCCAACTCGAAGCCGGCGGGGTCGATCCTCAGCCGCGTCTGGCGATAGGATCGCAGCGACTGGAAATGGTTGAACAGATCCCAGGAGTAATCGACGTTGGTGGTGCCGAGCTTGGCGCCGTCGCGGTTCCCAAAACCGTCGCGGTTGACGGTCAGGCAGCCATAGCTCGATTCGTCGGCCGAAAAACACTCGAAAAACACCACATCCTCGGCCACGGTGATGACCGGATCGCACGGCATGAGCATGCGCCACAGCTCGCGGTCGTGCTTGAGCAGATAGCTGGCGTACTGCTGACGAGCCTCCCAGTAGCGCTTGCGGCAGCGGTGGTGGTTGCTCTCCAGGTCGGCGGGAATCTCGTGCTTCACCCTGGCCGCTTCGGCCATGCGCTCGTACTCCGCCTGGCGGATGGCGCTGGCCCGCTCCGATTGCCGGCGCTTCCATTCGCGGTAGGCGGTCTTGTCCTTCTTCCTGTAGCGCAGGTCGCTGATCACCACATCGTGCAGGGCGCAGATCGCCTCGCGGAACCGCAAGGGCTTGAGCAGCGGTGCATCGAAGGCGACGGGATCGCGGGCAAGGTTCGGCGCGAGGTTGACCGTCTGCCCAGCGCGGTCGCCACGCAGGGCGCTTCGGCCGTGATAAGCGAACTTGACGATCATCGCGCCACCTCCACCGGAGACAGCTCCAGCTCGGGCAGGAAGCGACCAACCGCGCCGGCCAGCTCCGGATGGGCTTGGACAGCGCTGACCAGCGCCGCCAGCGCTGGGCGGGCCTCAGCGCTGCGCACCGAGCGGATGCCGATGGCGATCACGGGGATCAATGCCTCAGCGTACGCCGGCTCCCGCCGGATCGCCTGGCTGATCTGGCCCATTGCCTTGAGCTTGTGCCGCCCGCCACGATGGATGCCCAGCAGCACCGAACACCACATGGCGGCCAAGTCATCGCTCCGGGCGCCGGGCAGGCCACTGCGTTTCTGGAGCATCTCGATCAGGCGCAGTCGCACATCCTCGAAGGGCGTTTCCAGCAGCCGCGTGAAAAGCAGCGAATCGTCGTATCCGGGCGAATCCGGCGTCAGCCACTCCCACGCGCCCTGCCGGACCTCCTTCGTCAGGCAGTCGAAGAAGGGCAGGACCAGTTCGGTGTCGTAGACTTCCCTGGCCGAGAGGTGCGCCAACGCCCACGCCGCCAGTTCCCGTCCGACAGCGCTGCACCGCGCCTCGGCCAGCGCCGAGATCGCCTGCCGGTCGGCTAGCGACTCAACGGGTCTGCTTTTCAGCAGGTTCAGCCCCACGCGCGCCACCGGCGTGGTGCGCGAGCAGGCCAGCTCGATGATCTGGCCCAGCGAAAGCCGGTCCGGCCGGACGTGCTTGATGAGCAACTGGCAGATTGTCTCCAGCGCCACCAGGTTGCGCGTCTTGAGCATCAGCAGCCAGGTCTCGATGGGCAGATGCTCGAGGCCTTGGGCGGTTTCCAGCAGTTCCGCGCCGAACTGCTGGACTTCCTCATCGTCATGATCGAGCATCCGCAGGCACCGCTGCGGGTCGAGGTTCGCCAGGGCCTCCCTGTGCTCGCGGCGGAGAAGCTGGATCGCCCAGACCCGCACCAGTCGGGCGCGGGCGCCGACCACCAGGTCCAGCAGCAGCGCGGTTGCATTGGGTTCTTTCCACAGCGCTGCGAACATCGGGGCGGCCGACAGATTCGCCAGGCTTGCCCCACGTTTGACATTGGCGTGATCGGCGCTGAAGCGGATCGCCTCGTGCTTCCCGAAGCACGCGTGCACCAGCCCCCAGCAGTCGAGAATGTTCTCGCCCTTGGCCACATCCTCATCGCGATATCGCTGCAGCGCCCCGGCGATCGCGGCGACGTATTGCTCTGGATGCTGAAATCCCAGCCGGCGGAAGTACCGCCACACCCGCCGCCGCAGGTACATCCGCGTGCGGTTGGAAAACGGTAAAACGGCGTCTTTGCGGATGGGCTGAAGCGTCTTCGGGTTGACATAGACCGGGCGGGGCAGGCCCGGCGTGATCAGGCACTCGGTCTGCCAGCTCTGGTGGGTTTCCCAATGATAATGATGCCGCGTGGAGCGGTATCGACGGATCAGCCGGTCGAAGCCCGCCATGAAAGCGCCCAGCAGTTCGTGGTCGCGCTGTTGTTCGGCCTGCTTGAACAACCGCTTGACGATGGGCTGATGCCCCACCCGGTCCAGCGGCGTTTCCAGGTACGCCAGCACCTGCTCGCGAGCCCAGGCGCGCTGGTCCCGCTTCCAGCGATCGGCGAATGTCGCCAGGAGCTTGGCGTCGCCGATGTTGCACAGCGCTTCAAGAAAACGCGGGTCCTGCCTGCTGAGATATTCCTGAAGAACCAGCGAAGATGCGTTGCCCGAAGCCATCCCAGAACCCCGTTGCCAGTCGGACCGAGGGGATTGTGGTTCGCGGCCGAGCGGACGTCAAGGTGCCGGCGGACGCAATCCCGCCGTTTCTCCCGTCGCAACGTCGGTTCCTATTCCACCTTCACGGGCTGCTGGTCGATGACAGGCTGTCGCTGCGCCTGGATATTGGCGATGCGCTCGGCGACCTGCCGCACCTGCTCAGCCCTGTCGTGGAGGGTGAACGTGATGTTCATGCTGCGGCTGGCGTCCGCGGCCAGCTTGGGCACGCGGCCGGCCTTGCGCTCGATCCGCCGGTTGGATGGACGCCCACGCAGCTTGTGAACGATCGCCGCGTCG
>CAZMXI010000016.1:0-7311 GCA_964570205.1 uncultured Tepidisphaeraceae bacterium | reverse complement strand
GGATGGATAGCCGGTGCCCGGCTCGACGCCGGTCACGTAGCCCTCCCGCTCGGCGGCGGTGTTCTTCCACAGTGTCAGATAGGGCAACGTGTCGATCGCATACTCCATCGACACGCCGCGGTCCTGTTTCTGATTCCGCAGCATTACGGTGGTGTGGCCCCGCTCATCGGCCAGCGGGCGGATGCAGTAGACCTGCTCGATGAAGCCGAGCTTCGGGCCGGCGTACTGCGCGTAGGTGGATATGCCCCTGGCGGCGTTGTCGTTGAATGGCGTGACGCGCTCGACTGCACCGACGAAAGCAGCGCCCTCCTCCAGCAGCGGCCGGCCGAAATTGACGTGGTAGAGCATCTGGACCTCCTGCTCGGCAGCGCCGCGGTTGGTGATCGCATCGGAGATGCGGAAGCTGTTGGAACCCGGCTCGGTCGAGAGCATGGCTCGCAACTCCAGCTTCGGCCCGTAGAACATCCGCTCATCCACGTGCCCGATGACCGCGATGGTGTAGGGCGCCTGCTTTTCGACCACGACCACGACTTCCTGGGCTGGCAGGTTGCCCACCCGGCCGTGCAGCGTCAGGTCCATCGTCGCCTTGTCGCCGACGTTGTTGATGAACTCATCCTTTCCCGGATGCCCGCTGAATTCCATCCCGCAGCGGACCATGAATTCGTTGAATCCCTCCAACCATCCCAGGCCGTCGCGGCTGGTCAGGTTGATGAACTGCGGATGGACGATCTCCTTCACCGGCGAATCCCACCCGAGCCGCATATCGCCCATCTCGACCGAGTAAATGCCCATCCCCCGCGTGGGGATGAGCGTAATCTTCATCTTCCCATTGTCGATGATGACCAGGTCCACCCCTTCCTGCTTGCCGCCGTGAAGCGTGAGCTTGCGGATCGACCATGCCGGGCTGCCGGGCGTGACATCCCTGGACTGGATGTCGGCCGAGGTCACGTTGATGTTGGCCGTGTTGCTGATCAGGGTCTGCCGGAACTGATCCGCCGCCGCCGACCCCGCCAGGCACGCCGAAATCGCCGCCACCGCCGCTGCTCGCATCATGTCAGGTCCTCCTGTGGATTGGTGGCCTATTGTGCACCCGGCGGGAGCAGAGGGCAATTGGCGGGACTGGCCACGAATCAACCGGGGCCGACGAAAGTCCTGAAGGATGTGTACCGCACCGCGGTAATCGCATCCTGCTCGTAATGCCCGAAGAGCGAACCGATGCCGCCCCAGGGCGTCACCCACTGGCGGTCGGCGTACGCCCGGTTGTTGCCAGGTCCGCCATCCAGCGCATCGGAAATGGCCCAGTCCTGGCCAAACAGGCGGTCGTCGCCAGCGCCGCCAATCAACTGATCCGCGCCCGGCCCGCCGTCGAGGCGGTCGCCGCCGGGACCCCCCAGAAGCGTGTCGTTGCCATCTCCGCCGTAGAGGCTGTCCCTGCCGGTCGAACCATCCAGGAGATTGGGACCTGAAGTGCCATAGATGCGGTCGGGGCCAGTGCCACCTGTTGCATTCTCAATGTTGCGGATCTGGTCCCGCTCACGCGGGCGGCCGCTGAATCCGGAGCCATCCAGCCGAATGACAACGCCGCTCTTCCGGCCGTTGTACTCCACCCTGTTACCGCCGCCTCCGCCGTCGAGCGTGTCCCGGCCAGACCCGCCGTCGAGCGAGTCGTCCCCCGAACCGCCGACGAGATGGTCGTGGCCGGGGCCGCCATCGATCGCAAACCCGACCGTCACACTGGCGTCGAGGATGATCGTGTCGTTGCCCTTGCCAGCCCGGATGACGAATGAACTGTGCTGCGATGCCGCGACCGTCCGGGCCTGCCCATTGACCGTTATGATCAGCTCATCAAATTCCTGCCGGAGGTCGATCGTATCGCCCAGGGTGGTTCCGTCGATCACCAGGTCATCGCCATTCAGCGTTCGCCGGGCCTCAAGGGCTTCGGCGGCGATAATCCAGCCGCATCCGCGTCTTGCGTGTGCATCCATGGCGGCCTCGTCGACATCAATCTACCACAATGAACAGCAAATTGTGAGCTGTCTCAGCATGCCGAATGCTGCCATCATAGCAGAATGCCACATTGAAGCCCGCCCCTGTCACGGGCCGATGTGGTATGCATGCCCCTTTTCGCCCGATCCCCTTCCGAGCCGACGCCTCAGGCGACCTATCGCGTCCTGGTCTGCACCGACCTCGGCGGCGACCCGGATGATATCCAGTCGCTCTACCGGCTGATTCACTACTCCGACATCCTCCGCTTCGAGGGCATCATCTCGACGCCCGGGCCAAACTCAGTCCCCTCGGCCGACCTGGTTGCGCACTGGGTGCAGCGCGTGGATGTGGATCACCTGCGCGCACGCGGACACGCCGCCCTGATGGCCGAGGCGGACATCCTCGCCACCATCAGGCAGGGCCACACAAAACCCCGCCCGCCAGCGCCTGGCGCTGCCACGAAGGGCTCGCAGTGGATCATCCATCGCGCCAACGCGCCCGATCCGCACAACCGGCCGCTGTGGGTGCTGTGCTGGGGGTCATTGACCGATGTCGCCCAGGCTTTGCACGATGACCCGGGCATCGCCGAGCAAATCCGCCTGTACGCCATCGGGTCGACCAACACCCAGAACGACCCGGCCAGCCGCGATTTTGTCTACCGCTTCATGGAACAGCGGTGCCCGCGGCTCTGGTGGATCGAGAACGGCGTGATGCCCCCGCGATCGCGCGATACTTTCCGCGGCGTATACCTCGGAGGCGACCAGGGCGGCGAGTGGAACAACCGCCAGTTCATCCTCCGCAATATCCGCGGCCGGGGGACGACTCACGGGGGCAAGTTCACGACCCGATGCGGCGACGCCTTTCCGGTCAGCGGCGGTGCGGATGAAATCCTCAAGGAGAGCGACTCCGCCTCACTGCTGTACCTGCTGTCGCCGGCGCTGGGCGGAGTCGGGAATGTCGACGACCCCGCGCAGGAAAGCTGGGGCGGGCAGTTTCGCGCGCCCGCCCCGGACAGGTTCCCCAATTACCACACCGACCTCGACCTGCCCGCGCCCGCCTGCCAGAACACCATCGCCAAATGGCGGGCGGCCTTCCTGGCCAACTGGAAAGGCCGCTGGCAGTGGTACGGCGCATAGGTTGCGCCTTTAAGCGCCGGCCGGGTGGACCCACGGGCCTCGATAGGCGCGCTTGAGCAGGCGGTTGGCCTGCTCGTCGCCGATGGCCTGGCCCTTGGCGGGATCCCAGTTGATCGGCCGGCCGAGCTTCATGGCGAGATTCGCCAGGATGCACGAGGCGGTTGAGATGTAACCTTCCTCAATGTCGGCGACGGGCTTGCCGCGGGAGGCGATGGCCGCCAGGAAGTCCTTCATGTGGGCGCGGGTCGCGGGGGCGGCATGGAGCTCTATGTCTCTTTCGGTGACATCCTCGGGGAACTGCTCGCGCTCGTAGACGCAATCCTTGTGGATGGAGGGCTCGTTCCTGCCCTGGGGGTAGAAATCGTAGCTCATGACGCTGGCCTTGAGCATGCCCTTGTCGCCGTACAGGGTCATGGCCCAGGGGTACTTGGGGTCGGGCGAGTGGCCCCATGTGCGGTGGTTCCAGACGACGTTCAGGTTATCGTATTCAAACGTGGCGGTCTGGGTGTCGCTGATGTTCGACTTGCCTTCCTTCTGGACGAAGATGCCGCCGGAGGAACTGATGCGCTTCGGCCAGCCGAGGTTGAGCATCCAGCGGACGGTGTCGAACATGTGGATGCACATGTCGCCCATGATGCCGTTGCCGTATTCCTCGAAGGTGCGCCACCATCGCTTGTGGGGGATGCCATCATAGGGGCGGAGCGGCGCGGGGCCGGTCCACATCTCGTAATCGAGGTAGTCTGGCACCGGCTGGAGCGGCGGGTTGCCGTTGGCGCGCATGTGGTAATAGCAGCAGATCTCGACCTGGGCTACCTTGCCGAGCATGCCGGCCTGGACGACGTTCTTGCGGCACTCGACCAGGTGAGGGGTGCTCTTGCGCTGGGTGCCGACCTGGACGACGCGGTTGCTTCTGCGGGCGGCGGCGAGCATGGCAGCGCCTTCGGCAACATCGACGCTGATGGGCTTCTGGACGTAGACATCAGCGCCGGCCTCGACGGCGGCGATCGCCTGCAATGCGTGCCAATGATCCGGCGAGCCAATGAGCACGATGTCGAGGTCCTTTTCCTTGAGCATCTCGCGATAGTCGCCGTAGGTGCGGGGCTTCTTCCTGGATGCCTGGCGCTGGGAGACGAGGTCGGCGGCCTCGGCGACCATTCGCTTATCGACATCGCAGAGGGATACGACTTCGACAGGCGCCACCTGGATCAGACGGAAGAGGTCCGACTTGCCGTACCAGCCGGTGCCGATGAGGCCCGCGCGGAGTGTTTTCTGCTCGGCCGCGTGGACGAAGTGGCCTCCGAACGCCGACATAGCCAGGCCAGCCGCCCCGGCCTTGAGGAAATCGCGACGATTCATGCCCAACCTCCGGTGAAAAGGAACGTGAATGTGATGGTGGGGTAGGTTACCGCTGGCGAGCGGGCTTGGCCAGAGCGGGGCTTTCTGTCGGGGCGAACGGGGATGCGTCTTGTTTGTACGGTGCTAGGACCTCCTGGGCTTTGGTACGCAGACCCTGCTTCAGCATGCCGATCGGCGCGGTCAGGCCCGCAACGTTGCCGCTGGCAGGATCGACACTCAGACGTATCGGGCCGTACGCATAAAGCTGTAGGTTGCCTCCATGCGTCGCTGGGTCGCCCCGCTCGACCTTGTCTGGTTCTCCGACCAGGTCGACGATTCTCTTGATCGGGAGCGGCTCTTTGTCCAGCTTCAACGCAAAGGCAGTCAAATGGAGTCCGTCTTGATCACCCACCTTGAAAACAGTGGCGCTCGTTTTCGCCATCGACATCGTGAAACCTTCGTTGTCGGCCGGAAGCACCCCCGATTCAGTGATGATGACCGCCCAGCGCAGTTCTTTCGGCACGCCGGCCGGACCAGCGGCAGGCAAGTGCAACTCCCGCATGGGGCGCGTTGCGGATGCTCGGTCCTTGAGATGCTTGATGCCCAACTCGAGCAGGTCCTTGTCATCAGGCTGCACTTTCTCGCGCACGGATTCCAGCAGGGGTATCGCCGCTTGTTGGCGCAAGGCCACCAAGGCACGCAGTTGTGCAGCGGAGGGCTCCTTGGTCCGTATCCACTTGGCAAACTCCTCGCACAGGAATGGGCCCAGGATCACTTCCTCATCGGCGACCAAGCAGCAGGAAAGCCACGGCTGGTGATTATTGGGACCGGCAGATATGCTGGTCCGCAGCGCCTCAGCCACCTTTGCCTTTGCCATGGGCGTCCAGTTCCGGCCATCGAAATAGAGCAGATTGCCCGGCTCAAGCTGGGTGCCAGCGAAGAACATCCGGTCCAAGAGCAAAACGACGCTTCCCGCGTGCTCCGCCCCGATTTCTTCACAGGTTGTTTTCTTGGGAGTCTTCTCGATCTTCCAGGCCAAAGACGAGAGGACGGTACACTGGATGTCGCCGATGCCTTGCAGCGTCAGCAACTCCGGAAGGGCAATTGCGGACAGTAGCGTACGCTGAAGGGCAGGGACCTCGAAGGCTTTAACGCTCTTCGACGGCAGCGAAACAGTGATGGTGTCCGACAGCAACTTGTTCATGGACGCCGAGTCGTTGACCGGCAAGTTCTTGCCCGGATGTCGCGCAGCGACCTTGAGCTCAACTCCGTTCTGGAGCACCTCGACTGTGTCGCCAACGCGGGTCGCGTCAGATGCGTTCGATGCAGTGTCAGGCATCGCACGGATCGGATCGCGCTCATTGCGTGCGGCCACTGGCGTGACTCCTGTTTCCAGCAAGATCTCCCCGTCCCGAAGAGAAGCATCGGCGGCTGCGCCTCCCACGCGAGCCGGCGTAGCACCTGCAATAGACTGGGGGGCGGGGCTGGGAGAACCATTCGCGGCCGCATCGCCGTTTCTGGCGAAGCTCTCCCCGACGGTCGATCCGCCATTGCCTGGCTTCGATCCCAAATTGGCCGTCTCTGCGCGGGCGACTGGTGCAGTCCGGGCGGCGCGGCTCATGTAGAATACCGCCGCGCCTGCACAGACGAACAGCACGGCAATCCCGGTCATCATCCAGATCACGCGATTCTTCGACGATGCCGCAGGCGACCGTGTCTGGCTGGCAACAGAGGGCCGGGCCGCTTCACTTCGCGGCTGATCGGCCAGAGGAACTTGGCCTGTAGGAGGCGAGAGGAGCGGGATAGTGATGATCTGCCCGCAGTCTCTGCACTTGCCCTGTCGTCCGGCGTCTTGGGCCCGCATGCGGCAGCGCGCGCCGCACCGGCACGTGACGATGATCGACATGTTCTCTCCCTCGGCAACAGCGAAATGTTCCGGTGTGGTTCTGAGCTGCGGCTGCTGAGAATGGAGTGGCTTTCGGTGGTAGAGAAAGGTAATCAGCCCTGCAATAGCGATGATAGCCCAGAGTGTCATCGTCAGGATCAGACTCGCCGGGAAACCCCCTTCATCGATGATGTAGTACATGCTGGGAATCACCACGCTGGAAACCGCCATCAGAATCAGCCCCAGCATCCGCATGGCGGAGGCTCTCCTCCAGCAGGCAATGTAGGCAATCACCACGAGTGGGATGACGACGAATCCACGAATCAGGAACATGCTGACCTCCACGCGTCTTCTGCCACCTAGGGGCCGTCGAAAGACGCCGCGACAGGACGCTCATCACCGGCGAATGGACAGCAGCACGTGAAGAACAAACCACGGGTGGCCGTGCAATTGTAACCGCTGAGTGTCTTCTTCGACGAATAATCCGATCGCCTGTGAGGGGCGGCCCTCACGGTGCGATGAAGGGCACGAATGGGCACGAAGGAGATGGAGCCACCGATGCACCGATCGAGGGGACTGCAATCTGTACTGTGGGACATTCTGGGACAAAATGGGACATAGATGGGGGATAGGGCTTGTATTGATAATGGTTTATGCGCATAGGGAGTGCGGCATTGGGCGTGGCCGGCGGGCCGGGGGGTGTGGTGAAGAGCATGGGGCCACCCTTTTCATGTTGACCGCCGGCCAGGTCGCACCAACGGGGTGCGGAATGGCAGGCATCGCGTTCTGTTCTATATACGTTCGGGGAGGGGTTTTGTTGGCGCCGGGGTGAACTTTTTTCTTATTTTCATGTTGGAAATAGGAGGGAACTGGTGCGGGATGGGTTTTGAGCTGTTGGGCGTGGATGGCCGGGGGATGACCGCGCAACACGATGTGCGTCACTGTTTCTGTTCCCTTCCGCGGGCGGGT
>CAZMXI010000015.1:17822-39962 GCA_964570205.1 uncultured Tepidisphaeraceae bacterium | reverse complement strand
CGTCTTCGAAGGTTCACCTGAGGAAGGCATCGAGCGTGATAACGAAGCCGCTAGCATCTGGGCAAAACACCTGCCAGCAGATCATATCCTAGACGGCAACAAGAAGGACAACTTCTGGGAGATGGGCGAGACAGGCCCATGCGGCCCGTGCTCGGAGATTCACATCGACCTGACGCCCGACAAGTCGGGCGCTCGCCTGGTGAACGCGGGCGACCCGCGGGTGATGGAAATCTGGAACCTGGTGTTCATCCAGTTCAACCGGGGCGCTGACCGGCGGCTCCAGCCGCTGCCGTCCCGACATGTTGACACGGGGATGGGGTTCGAGCGCATCAGCGCGGTGCTCCAGGGCAAGGGGTCCAATTACGACACGGATGTGTTCAAGCCGCTGATGGATGCCATTGCCGACCTGGCCGGGGCGAAATACGCCGGGTCGCTGGAAAGCCCCGTGGATACCGCTTTTCGCGTCATCGCCGACCATGCGCGCATGAGCGCCTTCGCCGTGACCGACGGCGCGGTGCCCAGCAACAAGAAGCGTGGCGCGGTGCTGCGGTCGGTCATCCGCCGGGCGGTGCGCTACGGGTACCAGGTGCTCAAGCTCGAAGAGCCGTTCCTATACAAGCTCGTCGATGTCCTTGCCGGGCACATGGGCGATGCGTTTCCCGAGCTGCGCCGGGCGTCGGCGCAGGTTGCCCAGACCATACGTGGCGAGGAGACCGACTTTTTCAAGACCGTGGAGCGTGGGTTGCGCATCTTCGATGATGTGGCGGGCAAGTGCTCCTGCGGCGAGAAGATCATCCCGGGTTCGGACATCTTCAACCTGCATGCCACGCTGGGCTTCCCGGCCGACCTGACCAAGCAGCTTGCCCTGGAGCGCGGCCTCACGCTGGACATGGATGAGTACACGAAGCTGTGGGTCGAGCACGTGCAGATATCCGGCGCTGGGCGCAAGCAGCATGCCCAGGTCGCCGTGGATCTCGCCCCGTTCCGGAAGACGGATGACTCGCCCAAATATCAGGGGTTCACCACTGAAGGCACCGTGCTGGGGTGGATTTCCGATGCCAGCGCGCGCACGACCGGCCGCCTGGAGGAAGATGCCGAAGCCGGGCTGCTGCTGGACCGGACCACGTTCTATGCAGAGCAGGGCGGGCAGGTGGGCGATGTCGGCACGATCCAGACCGCCACAGGGCGGTTCGACGTGGCGGAAACGCAGCGCATGGGCGACCACGTGATCCACTGGGGCGCTGTGGCCGAGGGCCACATCGAGGCCGGCCAGAAGGGCATGGTGAGCGTTGATGCCCGCCGCAGCGACACGATGCGCAACCACACCGCCACGCACCTGCTGAACTGGGCTTTGCGCAAAGTGCTGGGCGAGCACATCGACCAGAAGGGGTCGGCGGTGGACCCGGACAAGCTGCGGTTTGACTTCGGCCACCCGCAGGCGCTGACGGCCGAGGAAATCAAGCAGGCCGAGCGGCTGGTGAACGAGAAGATCTACGCCGACCTGCCCGTGAGCGCCAGGCTCATGCCACTTTCGGAGGCGAAGAAGATCCCGACGGTGCGGGCCGTCTTCGGGGAGAAGTACCCGGACCCGGTGCGCGTGATTTCCATCGGCGCGGATGACCCGGCCACGCAGGCGACGGTCGAGCATTCGGTTGAATTCTGCGGCGGGACGCACCTGGGGCGCACGGGCGAGGCGGGTTTCTTCAAGATCGTCGCGGAGGAATCGGTCAGCAAAGGCGTGCGGCGGTTGACGGCGGTGACGGGGCGGGCGGCCGTCGAGCACGTGCAGCACATGGAGGCGAGCCTGCGCAGCGTGTCGCAGACGCTCAGCGTGCCGCCGGAGGATGCGCCCAAGCGCATCGCCGCACTCCAGGAAGAGATCAAGACGCTGAAGAAAAAGCTGGCCAGCGGCGGGGGCGCCAAGGGCGATCCGTTGGCGGTCGCGGCCGACCTGCTGGACAAGGCGCCCTCGGCCGGCGGCGGCAAGGTGATCATCGGCGAGATTCCCGGCGCCACCGACGAGCAGCTTCGCACGGCCATGGATTCGCTGAAGAAGAAGGCCGGCAGCTATGCAATCATGCTGGCAGCGGCGGACGAGGAGAAGGTGAACTTCGTGGCGGCGGTGAGCGATGACCTGATCGCCAAGGGTCTGAAGGCGGGCGACTGGATCCGCGATACGGCCAAAACCGCCGGTGGCGGAGGCGGCGGCCGGCCCCAGATGGCCCAGGCCGGCGGCAAAGACCCGGCCAAGCTCCCGGATGCCCTGGAGACGGCGAGGAAGTTCGCCGCGGCGAAGCTTGGGGCGTGAGGCCTGGTTGATGACGGCTTAAACTGCGGGGGGGCTTGGTGGCCATGCGGAAGCGGCAACGCTATCTCGCTTGCTGAAGTGTCGGCATGCACTTGACGGGGATGCGCGGCTGGTGAATTGGGGCGCATTGCGGATGCCTGAGGGGCAGGGACTGCCCGAGGGTGCGCGAACACGGAATAGGGTTTGGGCAACAGCGCGGGCTTCTCCCTTTCACATCGGCGACTTCCGGTCTATGCTATGGGTAACCAACCGGCCCGAAGAGGGCGTGGCATGTTCGGACTCAGCAGGCGTGTTGAAGAGGCCCCTGGCCCGCGCGTCAGCACCAAATTCTGCACCGAGAGCTTCAACGGCAAGTACCCGCACGTTGGCCTATATGATGCGCGCGAGCGTAAAGTGTGGGTCTGCAAGCCTTTGGGTGGCCAGGCGATCCGCACATCGCATGCCCGGCTGATCACGGGCGCAGACAATGCCACGAGCACGGTGTGGAAGGACCGATTCATCTGCTACTGGTTCTACACGCCAGAGACAGGGGAGGGATATATCCATGGGTATCCGATCGAGTGGGATGAGGGGCAGTTGCTGGTCCGGATCGACCCGCAGTGGGACTATGATCGGCAACGCCTGATTCCGCCGGAATTAGAGGACCAGGTGAACCACAATCTGGAGCGGCAGTTCAAGCATGGCGAGCGGATTTACGATTTCTTCTGTAAGTGTCGTTTGAAGTACCCATTTGCGCTGCATTTTGTTGGGCCGCGGGCGACGGATTCACAGTTCTACGTGAAACGATTTGCCCCGCCGACCTGACTTGCGTATGTTATCGGCCAAGCCGCGAGGTTTGGTGCGATGAGCGCTGCGGCAACTTGGGGTGGGACAGCAGGTTGGCCGCACTGCGGGGCAAAGCGGTGGCGGTTTTCGGGGTTGTCTTTCAGTCACGTGGCAGGACAAGATCGGCAGAGTGGGCGGAGCAACTACCGCCCTTGCCGAGACGTTGGACTGGACTGACTGGGTAATTTAGTCGAAGAGTAAGATAACGGCTGAGCGGCAGAATCGCCGCCGGCTTAATCTCTCAGTTGCGTAAGGTGGCTCATGCAAGAAGCGATCTCGCCGACGATTCGGACATTTCAGATCTTTCCCGACGTGCCCGAGGCGCTTGCGCCTCTGCTGGAGATGGCACACAATCTGTGGTGGGTCTGGCAGCCGGAGGCCGTGGAGCTGTTCCGAAGGCTCGACCGGCAGCTCTGGGACAAGGTAAACCACAATCCGGTCAAGCTGCTGGGCGCGATCGACCAATCGAAGCTGGTGTCAGCGTCGCAGGATGACGGTTATTTGGCGCACATGAAGCGCGTCTACGGCGCGTTCCAGGCGCACCTGAACGAGCCGGGCTGGTTCCAGAAGGCGCACCCGGATCGTTCCCAGCTTCTGGTGGCGTATTTCTCCGCAGAGTTTGGCCTGCACGAGTCGCTGCCGATTTACTCCGGCGGTCTGGGCATTCTGGCGGGCGATCATCTGAAGAGCGCCAGCGAGATCGGCATGCCGCTGGTGGCGGTGGGGCTGCTGTATCGAAACGGCTATTTCCAGCAGTATCTGTCGGCCGATGGCTGGCAGCAGGAATTCTATCCTGAACTGGATTTCTACAACCTGGCGGTCGAGCCGATGCGTTACACGGACGGCTCGGCGGTTCACATTCGCGTGGACATGCCGGAGAACGCGGTCTTTTGCAAGGTCTGGCGCGTGAACGTCGGGCGGATTCCGCTTTACCTGCTGGACACGAACCTGCCGGAGAACGCGCCGGCGGATCGAGAAATCACGGCGCGGTTGTACGGCGGCGGCACGGAGATGCGCATTCGCCAGGAGATCGTGCTGGGCATCGGCGGCGTGCGGGTTCTGGAAGCCCTGAACGTCAAGCCGACGATCTACCACATGAACGAAGGGCATTCGGCCTTCCTGGCGCTGGAGCGGATTCGCAACCTGCTGGAAGACAGCCCGATGAGCTTCGACGAAGCCCGGCAGCAGGTCATGGCGACGAACATCTTCACAACGCACACGCCGGTGCCGGCGGGCATTGACACCTTCCACCCGGACCTGATGCTGAAGTACTTCCGCCACTACATCCCGTCGTTGAAACTGGATGAAGAGGGCTTCCTGGCGCTGGGCCGCGAGAACGTGGCCGACCGCAAGCAGGGTTTCTCCATGGCGGTGGCGGCGATCCGGCTTGCCGACAGCGTCAACGCCGTCAGCAAGCTGCACGAGGAAGTGTCTCGCAAGATGTGGCACAACCTGTGGCCGAAGGTGCCCGTGACCGAGGTGCCGATCCAGCATGTGACCAACGGCATCCATGCGAGGTCGTGGCTTTCGCCGGACATCAGCTTCGTTCTGGACCGATACCTGCCGGGGCACTGGCTGACGGATCCCACTGACCAGAGCGTGTGGGAAGGCGTAATGCAGATTCCCGATGAAGAGCTGTGGCGCGCCCATGAACGGGGCCGCGAGCGGCTGGTCGCCTGGACGCGGCATACGCTGCGCGAGCATCTGACGCGTCGCGGCGCGGCGTATGACGAGCTGAACGCGGCCGACGAGGTGCTGGACCCCGAGGCGCTGACGATCGGATTTGCCCGTCGTTTCGCCACTTATAAACGCGGCGCGCTGCTGTTGCGTGATCCGGATCGCCTGAAGCGCCTGCTGGAGAACGTGGATCGGCCGATCCAGTTCATCTTCGCCGGCAAGGCGCATCCGGCCGACACGGAAGGCAAGGAACTGATCCGGACCATCGTGAGCTTCGCTCGGCAGTTGAGTTGCCGCCGGCGGATCATCTTCCTGGAAAACTACGACATGAACGTGGCCCGCTACCTCGTGCAGGGGGTGGATGTGTGGCTGAACACACCGCGCCGACCGTACGAAGCCTCGGGCACGAGCGGCATGAAGGCCGCGGCCAACGGCGTGCTGAACTGTTCGGTTCTGGATGGCTGGTGGGTTGAAGGTTACCGGCCGGAGCTGGGCTGGGCGATCGGCCGGGGCGAGATCTATCCCGATCCGGGCCACCAGGATCACCTTGAATCGCAGGCGCTGTACGACCTGCTGGAGAAGCAGATCATCCCGCTGTTCTACGACCGGACGGCCGACAACGTGCCTCGCGGCTGGATCCAGCGGATGAAGAACTGCATGCGGCTGCTGGCGCCGGTGTTCAACACCAACCGGATGGTGCGCGAGTATGCCGAGAAGCTGTACATCCCGGCGTTGACTCGCGGATTGGCGCTGGCAGCCGACGGGCTGAAGCGTTCGGTTGAGCTGGCGCATACCAAGGACCGCCTGCGGCAGCGATGGCCGAATATCCGCATCGTTGGCGTGCATGCGACGGGCAACGGCCATTACAAGGTGGGCCAGAATGTGCAGGTGGAAGCGCTGGTGGATTTGCCGGAAGTCGATCCGAAGGATGTGGCGGTTCAGCTTTACGCCGGGCCGGTGAATGCCAACGGCACATTTGACTCGGCTGACCCCCTGACCATGGAATACGCGAGGGAGATGGGGCCGGGGCGGCACCTGTTCGTTGGCCGCATCGAGTGCGCCAGCAGCGGCCGTCATGGCTACGCTGTCCGCGTGGTGCCCAACGCCCCGGACCTGGCGACGCAGTTTGAGCCGGGGCTGATTCTTTGGAATTAGCGGGGCATCGAAAGTAGAAGCCATCAAGAAGCCCAGGGATCAAATGATCCCTGGGCTTTACGCACACTTCTGGGGGAGGGCTGCGTCACCGCGACATCGTCAGGCGGTTCCGGGCCGCATCACGCCCAGTTAAACGTAATCGGTATCTCGATGTCCGGGTGCAGGCTCTTGTGGACGGGGCAGGTCAGAACGCCGTTCTCGAAGCGTTGGCGGATGTCCTCGGGCACCTGGCGGGGGACGTCAATCGTGACGGTCAGCCGGCCGATGCGACGGATGGGCTGGGCGGCCATTTCCTTGACGACTTTCACCGTCGCCCCGTCGATGTCGACCTCGAGCCGGCGGGCCATGATGCCCATGATCGTGAGCATGCACGCGCCGAGGGCGGTGGCGACCAGGTCCGTCGGCGAGAAGCTCTCGCCCTTGCCCATGTTGTCTTTGGGGGCGTCGGTTTCAAGGATCATCCCCGAAGGCTCATGAATGGCCCGGCAGTGCAGATCGCCCTGGTATGCAATGTTGATCTCGACCATGTGGTGGCACCTGGCTGTCTACCTTGTTCTGATCACGAGCGTGTCGGCCATCGAGTCGTGCAGGGCCTGCTTGCGCTGGGTGAAGGCGGCCATGATGAAGCCGATCATGAGGATTAACGCTGAGAGTATCTTAGCGAAATTCCGGCCGGTTGCCCGGCCGAAGGATATGCGCTGGCCGGATGAGTCGGTGACGCGCAGACCCAGAACAGACTTGCCGATCGTTGCGCCTCTCTCGCTGGACTCCTGAAGCGCAAAGTACAGCCAGCCGAGCACAACGCCTACAAGAGTCAGCCCGGGCGATTCGGGCCCCAGGATCGTCCCCAATACCATTCCAATGCCAAAGCCAATGATCCAGAGGAGCGCGCCGTCAACGATGTAGGCCACAAAGCGCAGCCAGAACCCGGCATACTGCACGGCGGGCTGGCCGTAACCGGCCAGACCATAGTTCAGGACCGGTGCGCCGGGGTATTGTGGTTGTAGGTAGGCCGGGGCGGTTACCCCATAACCGGGCGGCGGCGGGGGAGGGGCGGCGATAAGGTTCTGGATGGTCCCGGCCGGCTGCCATTGGTTCATGCCGGCGGTCCAGACGAGGTCGGATGGTTGTACCTGGCCGGTCGCCACTGACTGTCTCAATTGATCGAAGGTTACCGGACCCTTCTGCTGTCCACCCTGAGCGTAGTACCATGATTGGTCCTGCATGATGGCGAGAGTGTAAAGCAGGAAGGTCTTGCCTGTCCAGTTTGTGAGAATCGTTGCCCAAGGCGGGTGGGCAATATCGCCGATAATTGGGGCAGGCAGGTTAAAATCAGGTTTCTGGACAATCCAGATAATTTGGGCATAATGCCCGATCCACGGTTTTTAAGAAAGGACCAGAAATGGCGGAAGAGACACAGGACAGCACCCAGACGACCGGCCAGCCGCAGCAGCAGGTCCAGGTTCTGCTTGATGAGCGGGAACTGCGAACCGTTTATACCAACGCCTATCGCATTCACACGGCGCCTGAAGAAGTCGTGATCGATCTCGGCTTCAACATGGCGAATCCGAATCAGCAGCAGAACCCCAGCCAGGCCCAGTTGCTGTTCAAGGTGACCGATCGCGTGGTGATGAGCTACATCAACGCCAAGCGCCTTGCGATGTCGCTCGGCCAGCTCGTGAAGCGCTATGAGCAGCAGTTCGGCGAACTGCCGCTTCAGCCCGGCCAGCGCAAGTAACATCCGGGTTCTGACAGATCAGCATCAATCGGCCTGCCATCGCGATGGCAGGCCGATTGTGTTTCTTCGGCGGGTTACGGCCGGGCCCGTGCGCTCGAAAGCAGCGGGAGAAGGACGAATGCAAGCAGGCCGACGCCCGCGAAGGTCAGCGCCACGGGGGCGTACTGGTTGGCGAATGTTGTGGCGTAGAGATGGCCGCTGGCGATCTCGCCCAGTTGCCGGCCGAGGTTAATGATGGCCATAAGGGCGGCGAAGGTGAAGCCCTCGGCGTTCTTCGGGCAGGCCTCGGCAGCGAGGCTGAGGGTTGCGAGATTGGTGATGATGTAGGCGACGCCGGTGATGACAGAGACGGCAATGGCGCCCACGGACCCACTCACCGCAAGCCAGGCGACGGTGGAACCCGCGCCCAGGATAATGCTGACGGCCAGCAGGGTGCGCGTCGAGAACCACTTGGCGAGCACGGCGGTGTAGAGGGCCGCGCCGGCCATGGCTCCGACGGCGTAGATCGCATCCAGCCGGCCAATGAAGTCCTGCTGGAACTTGAGCGTGTCGGTCTGGTAGTAGTACAGCACGGTGTAGATCGCCTGGCTGGCCCAGAAGAAGCCCAGGAAGCCGGCGGCGAGCCAGAGGCGGAGCGAGCCGAGGGCGGAGAGCAGCGCGCGGGTGGTGGTGCGCAACTGGTGGAGATCCATGCCCCGGCGGGGCTCGCGGACGATCAGCCAGGTGGCGACGAAGAGCCCGATGGGCGGGATGGCGGCGATCAGGCCGGCCAGGCCGAGCGCTCGCGCAGGCGCGAAGGTCTGGCAGAGCCATCCACCCAGCAGAGCGGCGATCGTGGCGGCGGCGTAGATACAGAACCACTGCACCCCCTGGAACTGCTTGACCCGTCCGGTGGCCTGGCCTTTTTCGACCATGATCGCATCGACCAGGACATCGCCGGCGGCGACGCCGAACGCCCCCAGCAGGACGGCCAGCACCACCTGCTGCGGCTGTGTGATTCCCGCCAGCCAGAGGAACGCGCCGATGACCAGGGCATTCAGCAGAAGCAGGTAGCTCTTGCGGCGATAGCCGAACAGGGGCACGTAGTCGCTGATCAGGCCATAGATCGGCTTGATCACCCAGGGAATCATGACGATCGACAGGTACTTGGTGGTCTGGCCGGCGTCGAAGCCCATTGCCTCCTTGAAGTAGAACTTCAGGGGCTGGTTGAGCAGCGCGGTGTGCTGCGAGATGCCCTGCATGAAATAAGCCAGGCCGAAATAGAACATCAGCAGGCGGATCTCGCGGCGCGAAGGATCGGCTGGCTGATCATCGAGCACTCGCCTGGCCAGTGGCGGTTCGCCGGAGGGGTCCATGCTCATCCGATGTCCATCTTGATGACGCCCCTCTGGCGCTTGACGGAGATGACGCGCTGCTTGAGCGACTCGAACAGCGGCCGCGGGTTCGGCACGCCGCCGAGGCGCAGGTTGGGCGTGGTGTCATCGCGTGAGACGACGGTGATGGTGCCGACGTTGAAGATGCGGTCGAGCAGCGACTGGTGGAAGTTGATGTCATCCACGTGCCACAGCTCGAGCGTGTCGATGCTCTTGGAGAGGATGCCTCGCTCGTAGTCGATGCGGTAGTTGCTGATGCGGTAGCGGATGCTCTTGATGAGCAGCACCGGCCAGCCGGCGGCCAGCAGAGCCAGCACGATGGCGATGAGCCAGACCCACCACGGCATGGTGCCCGGCTTGAGGATCACCCAGGCGATGGGTATGGCCAGCAGCACGGCGGCGATCAGCGCCCAGAGGGCGAGCTTGAATATGTCGGCCCGAAGGAGGGGCGAGCCCTCGAAATAGATCTCCTCGCGGTCGTCGGCGGGCTTGTGCGGGGCCGCCGGAAAGGGGCCTGGCTCGGGTTGAGATTGCTCGGGTTTCGGTGCCTGGTCTTCCGCCATATTTCAATCCTCCCGTCGAATGATCCGGTCACAAGCACATCCTGGCGATCACATGACGATCCTGGGTCCACCCTGCTGCGGCTGGCCCTGCGGGGCGGCGCCGGCCGGGGCCTCAGCGCCTTCGGTGACGTATTTGCGGATCGAATCGCTGATCTTTCTCATCATGTCGACGAACTCGACCTGGGCGATGTTGAGCGCCTTGACCTTCAGGTGGCTGGCAAGCTGTGCCTGGAGGCTCTCCAGGCCATGTCGCTGGGCGTCGCTGACGGGCATGCCGGATTCTTCCTGCCGGGCGAGCGTCATGAGCTGGCGGTTGAATTCATTCAGCAGGCGGCCGGCGTCGGGATCATCAGACAGGTTCTTCTGCGCCTGGCGATATCGCTCGGTGGCGGGGTGTTCGGCGACCAGCTTCCCGAGGCTTTCGGCGGCGTCCAGTATCTGCTGCGTATCGACGGGCATTGTGTTTCCTTCCGTTGCGCAATAACGTTCTGGTACAGACGGCCCACGATCATAGCGGGCCTCGGCCAGGATTGTAATGCAGAGCCCCGACAGTTTACAGAATCGCTATCATCGCCAGGAACTGCTGGAGCAGATCGGCCCGGCCGGCCAGCGGCGGATCGGGGCGTCGCGCGTGCTGCTGGTGGGATGCGGGGCGCTGGGCAGCACGATCGCCGAGCTGCTGGTGCGGGGCGGCGCGGGGTTTATCCGCATCGCCGACCGCGACATCGTCGAATTGACGAACCTCCAGCGCCAGGTGCTGTTCGACGAGGAGGACGTCCGCCGCGAGCTGCCCAAGGCGGTAGCGGCTGCCCAGCACCTGCGACGGGCGAACTCGCAGGTGACCATCGACCCGCGGCCGGTGGATGTGCACGCGGGGAACATCGCCGAACTGGCCGCGCCGAGCGTAGACCTGATCGTGGATGGCACCGACAACGCCGAGACGCGCTACCTGCTGAATGATTTCGCCGTGGCGCATGGAATTCCCTGGGTCTATGGCGCGTGCGTCGGGACGGAAGGGCGGGTGATGGCCATCGTGCCGGGCAGGACGGCCTGCCTGAGGTGCGTTTTTCCCAGGCCGCCCGCGCCAGGATCATTGGCCACGTGCGACACGGCGGGCGTGCTTGGCCCGGCCGCCAGCATGGTGGCGGCGGTGCAGTCAGCGCAGGCGCTGAAGGTGCTGTCGGGGAACATCGATGCGGTTTCCGGCGGCCTGCTGAGCTTCGACCTGTGGGCCGAGCGATACGCGATGATCTGCACCGACAGCGCACGGCAGGCGGATTGCCCGTGTTGCGGCCAGAGGCAGTTTGAGTTCCTGGAATCGCCGCACGCGGGGCGCGCGGCAAGCCTGTGCGGGCGCAATGCCGTGCAGGTGCATGCCCGGCCGGACGGCGGGCGGCTGGATCTGAACCTGGCGGCTTCGCGGCTGGCGGCCGGGGGCGATGTCGAGCGCAACCCGTATTTTGTCCGTTGCCGGCTGCGCGAGCACGAGGGTCTGAGCCTCACCGTGTTTCCTGATGGCCGGGTGATCGTGCAGGGCACGGCCGACGCGGCCAGGGCGAGGTCCATGGTGTCGAGGTACGTAGGCAGTTGAGATCCATGGCCGGGCAAATCGTCGATCTCCATACGCACTCGACGGCGTCGGACGGGACGCTGACGCCGGCGGAACTGGCGCGGCTGGCTCAGCGGAGCGGGCTGGCTGGGTTCGCGCTGACGGATCATGACACCGTCGAAGGCCTGGCCGAGGCCGGGGCGGAGGCACAGCGGCTGGGCATGGAGTTTGTCCCCGGCATCGAGATCAGCGCAACCTATCCATGGCCCGGCACGCTGCACCTGCTGGGATACTGCATTGACCCGGCCAGCCCGACGTTGATGACGATGGCTCGGTGGCTGGTCGAGGCGCGGGACAATCGCAACCCGCGGATCATCGACCGCCTGCGCGAGCTGGGCATCGCGATCACTATGGAAGAAGTTGAGGCCGAGGCGGGGGGGCAGGTGGTCGGCCGGCCGCATATCGCGGCGATCCTGGTGCGCAAGGGGTACGTGAGCTCGATTCATCAGGCCTTCGAGAAATACCTGGGGCAGACCGGGGCGGCGTATTTCGACAAGGAGCGGCTTTCGCCGCGGCAGGCGATCGAGATGGTGCTGTCGGCCGGCGGTGTGCCGGTGCTGGCGCATCCGGTGGAATTGCGGTGCGGGAACGATGCGCAGCTTGCCCGTGTGGTGAAGGACCTGGCCGACCTGGGCCTGGCGGGCGTCGAGGTGCTCCACAGCGAGCACACGCCGGAGCTGGTCGAGAAGTACTCGCGACTGGCCGACCGGTATGGGCTGGTGAAGACGGCGGGCAGCGACTTTCATGGCGGCAATAAGCAGGAGATCGAGCTTGGCCGGGCCGCCGGCATGCGCATCGGCCGGCATTTCATGGATGGCCTGCTGGACCGGCACCGGCGGATGCGGGGCGGCTGAGCGATTCGGGGCATCGACGCGGGCGGTGCATCTCGGATATAAATAGCGCCGACAAGCAAACTGTGAGGAGACTTGCCGATGGAACGAACGCTGATCATTCTCAAGCCGGATGCGGTGCAGCGCGGGCTGTGCGGGCAGATTATCACCCGGTTTGAGCAGAAGGGGTTGCAGATCGTCGGGATGAAGTTCATGCAGATTCCGCGCTCGTTGGCCGAGAAGCACTATGAGCCGCACAAGGGCAAGGGCTTCTACGAGGGGCTGCTGAACTTCATGACGCGCTCGCCGGTGATCGTGATGGCGCTAGAGGGGAAGGATGCGATCGCGATTTCGCGAAAGATGATGGGGGCGACGTTCGGATCGAAGGCCGAGCCGGGCACGATCCGGGGCGACTTCGGCGTGAGCAACTCGTTCAATCTGATCCATGGCTCGGATTCGCCGGAAAGCGCCCAGCGCGAGCTCCAGCTTTTCTTCAAGCCCGAGGAACTGGTGACCTGGACGCCGGCAGCGCAGGGCTGGGTGTATGACCTGAGCAAGGGCCAGG
Organism: uncultured Tepidisphaeraceae bacterium; assembly: GCA_964570205.1. GTDB lineage: Bacteria > Planctomycetota > Phycisphaerae > Tepidisphaerales > Tepidisphaeraceae > CAZMXI01. Next base: position 27,319 of record CAZMXI010000015.1, on the reverse strand, counting down.
CGGAATAGCTTGCGCCCTGCGGCGAGAGAGAAGACCGGGATCGAGCAAAATGACGAGCGATGGGCATCGCATCTGACCGAAGCAAGTCGCTGCCGGCGAGTTGGCGATGGCCTTCCGCAGTTAGAGGAAGAGGAGCGGAACCATGTTCGCGAGATACTCGTGGCTGCCACTCCCATCGCCCCCAGATAGCTTGGCCCATCACCGCGGCAGGCTGAGCAGTTCCTCGCCGACGGCATCCATCAGGGGGCGGATGGTTTTCTCGCTGAAGTCAAAGCGGATGCCGGCGGCCGAGAACAGCTCGGGCAACGTGCGCGTGCCGGCGAGCCGCAGGGCTGCGCGGTAGTTGGACAGGGCCGAGCGCGCATCCTGCTTCGACCGCATCCAGAGCTGCAGCGCGCCGAGTTGGGCGATGCCGTACTCGATGTAGTAGAACGGCGCGTGGAACAGGTGGAGCTGGCGCTGCCACATCGACTCGCGAATCGCTTCGTAGCCGGCCCAGTCGACCTTCGCGCCAAAGCGGTCCACAAGCCGCAGCCATTCGGCCGTGCGCTCTTGGCGCGTATGGCCGGGGCGGGTGTAGAGCCAGTGCTGGAAGGAGTCGATCGTGGCGATCCAGGGCAGCAGGCCGATCACACCCTCCAGGTGGGTGCGCTTGGCGCGGGCGGCGTCGGCCGGGTTGTAGAAGACATCCATGTGGTCATCGCCCAGCAGCTCCATCGACATGCTGGCGACTTCGCAGAACTCCATGGGGGCGTGGCGGAGGAAGACGAGGTCCTCGCTGGCGGCTTCCAGGGCATGGAAGGCGTGGCCGGCCTCGTGCAGCAGCGTCTCGACATCGCGGTGCAGGCCGGCGGCATTCATGAAGATGAACGGCTGGCGGGATTCTTCGAGGGTGTACTGATATCCGCCGGGCTGCTTGCCCTTGCGGCTGTCGAGGTCGAGGTTGTTGCGCTGGCGGAGGGAATCGAACTGGTTCTCCAACTCGCCCGACAGGCGGGAGAAGATCGACTTGACCTTCTGGACGAACACCGGCACTTCCGTATCCTTGAACGGCCGGAGCGGCGGGCGGTTCTTCGGATCGACGGCCAGATCCCACGGGCGGAGCTTGTTCAGCACCAGGTCGTTCTGGCGCTGGCGGTTCAGCTCATCGACCAGCGGCACGCAGGTCTTGGCGACCGCATCAGCGAACTGAAGGCATTGCTCGGGGGTGTAGTCGAAGCGCTTCCGCTCCTTCCAGACGTAGTCGCGATAGCTGCCGAAGCCGGCGTTGGCGGCGATCTTCGCCCGCAGTTCCAGCAACTGGTCGAAGATATCCTCGACCGGGGCGCGGTCCTGGATGCGGCGGTTGCCGATCAGCTCCCAGGCCTCCTGGCGCGTGGGGCGGTCGGGCTCTTCGAGGTAGCGGGCGGCCTGCTGGAGCGTCAGTTCCTTGCCGCGGTACGTGACCATCATCTTGCCGTAAATCTTGTCATATTGCGTGACGAGCTTCGTGGCCTGCGTTTCCAGCGGGACGTTCTGCTCGCGGAAGACCTCGACATCGGCCTGCCAGTTGCGCTCCAGGATCCGGAACTTGGGCCCGGCCAGCCCAGCGCGGTGCGGCGAGGCGACGAACTTCTTCTGCAGTTCGAAGAACAGCGGCTTGATCCTCGGCTCGATGTTCTCGACGAAGTGCAGGTAGGCCTTTTCCAGCTCGGGGTCCTCGGTGTGGCAGCTTTTCTCGATGTAGCGGCGGGCGTGATATTCATCGACGACCGCGGTCAATTCCGAAAGATCCGCCAGCCAGAGCTGCATGTCGATCGGCGAGTCGATCGGCCGGTCCAGCAGCGCGCGGTAGGGCGGTTCAAGCTGGGCGAAATCGGCAACGTCGAGATTCGCGGGAACGAAGGTCCGGGGGGGCGCACTTGCGAGCATGGGCATTCCTTGTAACTTGGTCCGGATCGAGCGGTCTCCACGCCGGCGCAGGCGCCGGGCGGACAGTGAGCCATGATACGCATCGCGGGCTCATCGCTCCACAGACGAAAAAAGGCGTTCATGAGCGGTCTGGCTATTGATCTGAGCGGCGTCGGCGTCAACCGTGGCGGGCGGTGGATTCTCTCGGGAATTGACTGGCAGGTGCCCGCGGGCTCGTGCGCGGCCATTCTCGGCCCCAACGGCAGCGGCAAGAGCACGCTGGCGCGCATCCTGTCGGGGCACCTGTGGCCCAGCGCCGGCGAGTGTACGGTCCTGGGCGGGCGATTTGGCGAGACCGACCTGATGGAGCTGCGGCGGTCGATCCGGCTGCTCCAGCCGGCCGGCCCGTACGATGTGGTGCCGGAGCTGACCGCCCGCGAGGTGGTGCTTACCGGGCTTTTTGGCACGCTCGGGCTGTATGACGAGGCGACCCAAGCGATGGAATCGGCCGCCCAGCGCGTGATGCAGCAGGTGGGGCTGGCCGAACTGGCCGACCACGCCTATGCCACGCTCAGCAGCGGCGAACGGGTGCGGGCGCTGATCGCGCGGGCCCTGGTCAGGAAGCCCAGGCTGCTCCTGCTGGATGAGCCGACGGCGGGGCTGGACATCCTGGCGCGGGAGCAGGTCCTGGCGACGGTGCAGGCGCTGTTCGACCGGCCCGGGGCAGGCGACACCACCGTCGTGCTGATCACGCATCACGTCGAGGAGCTTCCGCCGGCGACAAGCTCGGTGCTGATGCTCAGCGCTGGCCGGGCCGTGGTCAGCGGCGCTCCGCGTCAGGTCATGCGCGAGGATGTGCTCTCGCGCGTCTATGGCTGCCCGGTGCAGGTTCGCCAGTCCGGCGGGCGGTACTACCTTGAAGTTCACCCCCGGGCATGGGAAAAACTGGTGAACGGACGAGCTCAGGGTTCGGATTCCAGGTCTCAAGAAACCCAATAGCGAAGGAGGTCGGCATGCGACTCGGTGGACCGGTTTACGGAGCCCAGGAAACGCCCCAGCAATGGATCGAGGCGGTCAGGCGGCACGGTTATTCAGCCGCGTATTGCCCCAACGCGGTCATGAAGAAGCCCGACGATGAAAAGCTCATCCGGGCTTTCGAGGATGCCGCCAGGGCGGCGGACATCGTCATCGCCGAGGTGGGCGCGTGGAGCAACCCGATCAGCCCGGACCCGGCCGAGGCGAAGAAGAACATCAAGCTCTGCCAGGACCGCCTGTCCCTGGCCGACCGCATCGGCGCACGCTGCTGCGTGAACATCGCCGGCTCGCGCGGGAAGAAGTGGGATGGCCCGGACAAGGCCAACCTGTCGAAGGAGACGTTCGACATCATTGCCGAGTGCGTCAGGACGATCATCGACGCCGTGAAGCCGACCCGGACGTATTACACGCTGGAGACCATGCCCTGGGCCTGGCCGGACTCGGCGGACGCCTACGTCGCCCTCATCAAGGCGATCGACCGCCCGCGGTTCGCCGTTCACCTGGACCCGACGAACCTGGTGAACTGCCCATCCCGCTATTACGACAACGGCGCGATGATCCGCGAGTGCTTCGAGAAGCTCGGCCCGCACATCCGGAGCTGCCACGCCAAGGACATCATCCTTCACGATCGGCTCATGGTGCATCTGGATGAGGTGCGGATTGGCACGGGCGGGCTGGATTACATCGCGTTCCTCCAGGGGCTGTCGAAGCTGGATGCCGACATTCCCCTGATGCTCGAGCATCTGGCCAGCGCCGAGGACTATGCACTGGCCGCCGAGCACGTGCGCGACATGGCGGTGAAAGCCAACGTGAAACTGCGGTAGGTCTGGCGCGGGCCGCGCTTAGCCCTTGGCCGCCTGCTTGGCCTTGCGGCGGTGCAGTTCGGCGTCGATGTACATATCCAGCTCGCCGCGGTCCAGCACCGACTCGACGTTGCTCGTCTCGACGTTGGTGCGATGGTCCTTCACGCGCCGATCATCCAGCACGTAAGACCGGATCTGGTTGCCCCAGGCGATCGCGCCCTTTTCGCCGTACAGTTTCTTGAGCTCGTCATCGCGCTTGGCCTGCTCAAGCAGCTCGAGCCGGCCTTTAAGCATCGCGATCGCCAGCCGCCTGTTCTGCTGCTGCGACCGCTCCACCGAGCACGTAACCTGGATGCCCGTGGGGATGTGCGTGATCCGCACGGCCGAGGCCACCTTGTTGACGTTCTGCCCGCCCGGCCCGGCGGACCGCGCGAAGGCCATGATGTCCAGGTCCTTCTCGGGAATTTCGATCTCGGTGTTGTCTTCCTCAAACTCGGGCACGACATCCACCGAGGCGAACGAAGTCTGCCGCTTGTTCTGGGCGTTGAACGGCGATGGCCGGACCAGCCGGTGAACCCCCGCCTCCGTGCGCAGGTAGCCGTAGGCGTATTCGCCTTTCACGTGCAGGGTGACACCCTTGATGCCGGCCTGCTCGCCTTCCTGCCGGTCCACCTCGGACACATCCCACCCGCGATTTTCAAAGAAGTACAGGTACATCCGCAGCAGCATCTCGGCCCAGTCCTGCGCCTCCGTGCCGCCAGCGCCCGCGTGAATCTGGAAGAAGCAGTCGCGGTGGTCATTCTTGCCATCGAGCAGCGACTGAAGCTCGATGCGCTCGCCCTTCTTCTCAAGATCGGCGAGCATGCGATCGGCTTCCTCCATCGAAGCCTCATCAGCGGCCTCGATGGCCAGTTCATGCAGGGCGCGGACATCCGCCAAGCCGGTGAGCATGGCCTGGACAGGGTCTATCTGGGCCTTGAGAACCTTCAACTCGCCGACGAGTGACTGCGCGGACTCGGGATGATCCCAGAATCCGGGTTCGCCCATCTTGTCTTCGAGCTGTTTTCGGCGAGCCTGTTTGCCCGGCAAGTCAAAGAGAGTCCCGGATAGTCAACATCCGGGCCGAAAGGTTTTCGATCGATTGAGCGAGGTTTTCGTGAATCATGGCTTTCCGTAATGGTAGGGCGGCCAATGTATCGACGTGTGCGGGAAAAGCAAATGTCCAGCCGACGTCTGCGGATGGCCTTTGCCGCGAGGGGTCGCGCGGCGGATCACTGCTCTTGTTTGAGGAAGTGCTCGAAAAAGAGGTAGATGACCTCGTTGGACCGGGCGGTGGGATCGTGGGTGGTGCGGTTTGTCATGCCGACGCGGTTTTGGTTTCCCAAGAGCCTGTTGACCGCGATGACATGGTTGAGGGGGATCCATCGCTGTGGGCCATCCTCAGCGCCGCCGGAGACGAGGAAGGGGCGAGGGGCCATGAGGGCCTGGAGTTCGTGCAGGTTGCGGCCATCGGCGACGAGCCGCCGATAGGCGCCGGTGCGGGGGTTGTCGGGGGTGACGACGCCGGGCTTGCGCTTGCTGGTGGGATCGAGCCCGAGATACCAGGGCTCCCAGTAGTTGACATTGGGCCGCCGCTCATCGAAGACGATGCCGGGATCGGACCAGACTCCGCAAGCGAACTTGTCATAAAGGCAGGCGGCGAACATGGCCCACTTGCCGCCATAGGAATGCCCGACGATGCCGATGCGCGTGTGATCGACAGCGGCGTGGTTGGCCAGGGCGTTGTGGCAGGTGGCGGCGACCCAGGCGAGGTAACTGAGCGGCTGACAAACCGCATGGCCAAGTGCCGGCTTGCGCGCATCGCCGCCGGGCGAGCCGATGCAGAGGGTGACGAAGCCGCGGCGGGTGAGTTGCAGGCCGAAATCACGAAGCTGCGACTTGCCCACGCCCATGCTGGTCTGGGGCTCGTAGAAGGGAACAACCACCGCCGGAAACGGACCGTCGCCCCGGGGCATGAGCAGGTAGCCATCGATGGAACGATCGGCGTCAAGCTGCACGCGCACGCGATGCTGAGAGAAATCCTCCCTCGGCTCGGTTCCGATGATGGTAATGGCTGGCTTGTTCAGGAGGTCGGGCCAGGGACCCATGACGCCGTGCCAGTAGGCAAGGATTTCCTTCCGCCGCTGCTGCCATTCCTGGGGAGTGTGGACGGGCCGGCCATCATCGAACAGGAGCGGCGAGCGGTACTGGCCGAACTGGCCCAGGAATTCGGCTGGCGGAGCAAAATGGCCCTGGATCTGCGGCCAGGGTGAAGTGGATTTCCGATCGGCGGCGAAGGCCGTCCAGGCCAGTGTGCCGAAGAGTGCCGGAAGGATGATCCATCGCATGATGGGCCATTGTAACCCGTGAGCGCCGAAGGAATCTGAGAAAGCAAACCCGAAACCAGGAAATGGTGCTGAACCGGTCCGAATATGTGGTATATTTGTCGACGGCAAGTCATTGTTAATCTAGGAGGAGGCTAAGATGGGATGTGGGCTACGCTGTGCATTGGCGGCATCGTTGCTCTGCGCATGGGCGACCAGCGCGCAGGGCAGTTTCGTCAAGGTGGAGGACTTTGAGGGACTGACGCCGGGCAGCATCAATGGTCAGAATGAGTGGTTCGCCGCCGCGATCACGTCGCAAGTGGCGGCAGACCCGGCGGATAGCGCGAACCAGGTACTGAGTGTTGTGACAGACTCGACGCGGCTGTACAAGCCATTGTTGATCGCAAACGGCACTATGCAAGTGCTATTTCTGCGGTTCCGCTTTGGGGGTCAACAGATGTACTCATTTGGCATGTCGGATATGGCGGGGCCAGACCAGTTTGGCGACTTCGAGGCCGAGGTCGGGATGGCGAATCAGTCGAACGATTTGCGCATCAATGATGGCCAGGGATATTCGGAGGTGGCGGAGCTTCTGCCCGACACCTGGTATAACGCATGGCTCGTGATCGACAACATTGCCGACCAGACCGAGGTCTATCTGCATGACCGGACGGGGGAGGATGCGACGGCCACGGACCAGCTCAAATCGATCGTGGGGAATGTGAGTGTGTTCGACTTTCGGGATGGCGTGGCGGGCGACCTGAGGACGCTCTTCATCAAGACTGGCGGGGGCAGCAGCGAGAATTCGGGACCGCTGATGATTGATGATATCTATATCGATGCCGGCTACAGCGGCGGGGCGCTGGCGAATCCGACGGTGCCTGAACCGGGTGGGTTGGCACTGACGATGGTGGCCACGGCGGCATTGTTGCGTCGAGCGAGGCGGCGCTAAACGGTGGAGAGGATCGCAACATGAGTTGGGGCGGTTGCCTGGGGGGTGGGCGGCGGGTACGCTCGTTGACGTTCCATAACGAGGGCCAACTCGATGTCGCTATTGTCACTTGTGGCGGGTGTGTGTGCGTTGGGGGTGGCGGAGTCTCCAACGGTGAAGGTCACGGCCGATGATACGGTGATCCGGCAGTCGTGCCGGGTGGAGATTCCGGCGGGAGCGGTGATCGAGGATGTCAATGGGAACGGGGTCATCCAGATTGAGGCACCAGGGATTGTGGTCGAGTTTGCTGAGGGCGCGGTGTTGCGTGGGTCGCCGACCGAGCGCCGGCCGGATGAATACAAGGGCTATGGTATCCGGCTGAACGGGCATGCGAACGTGACGGTGCGGAACGCGACGGTGAGCGGGTACTGGTGCGGGGTGTATGCCAGCCAAGCGAATGGATTGGCGCTGGAGGGGATCGACGCTTCGGACAATCGGCGGCAGCACCTGAAGTCGACACCGGCGGCGGAGGATGGGTCGGACTGGCTCTGGCCGCACAACAACGACAAGAACGAGTGGCTGAACAACTACGGTGCGGCGATCTGTATCGAAGACTCGGAAGGGGTGACGGTTCGTGAATGCCGCGTGCGGCATGGGCAGAACGCGCTGGTGCTCGACCGCGTGAGGAACGCGAACATCTATGACAACGATTTCTCGTTCAACAGCGGGTGGGGCATCGCGATGTGGCGCAGTGAAAAGAACATCATCAGCCGAAATGCGATCGACTTCTGTGTGCGCGGGTACAGCCACGGCGTGTACAACCGGGGGCAGGATTCGGCGGGGATACTCTGCTTCGAGCAGAACAACGGGAACATCATCGCGGAGAATTCGATCACGCACGGGGGCGACGGGTTCTTCGGTTTTGCCGGGCGAGAGGCCATTGCCGACGTGGGCCAGCATCCGGATGACTGGTACAGGCGACGGGGCAACAGCAACAACATCCTGATCGGGAACGATCTGTCGTATGCACCCGCGCACGGAATCGAGATGACGTTTTCGTTCGGGAACAGGTTCCTGAACAACCGGATCGTCGGCAATGCGATCTGCGGCGTGTGGGGCGGCTATTCACAGGATACGCTGATCTCGGGGAATGTCTTTGAGGACAATGGTGGAATGGGGTACGGCCTGGAGCGAGGCGGGGTGAACATTGAGCATGGCCGGAAGAACCGCGTGGTCCGGAACATATTCAAGGACAACAAGTGCGGCGTGCATTTCTGGGGTGGGCCGAATCCAGACTTCCAGGCCAAGCCGTGGGGAAAGGTGAATGGAATCGAGTCGATCGACAATGTGATCGCCGGGAACAGGTTCACCGGTGATGCGCTGGCGGTTCACTTCCGCGGTCCGGGCGAGGTGACGCTGGGACAGAACGACATGGAGGGCGTCGGCAAGGAGGTGACGGCCGAAGCGCAGCACCAGGTGAAACGGGCGAAGGTCGAGATGGAAAGCGCCGAAGCGGCATTGCCGGAGTTGCCAGGCAGGACGAAGCCGGTGGGGGCGAGGGCGGCGCTGCGCGGCCGGGACAAGATCATCATGACGGAATGGGGGCCATGGGACCACCAGTCTCCCATGGTGCGGCAGGTCGGTTCTACCGCGAGCCAGGTGGAGTTCGAGTTGCACAGGATGCCCGGGCCGGTGCAGGCGACGTTACGAGGCAATGGCGTGAGCGGCTCTTTGATGATGGCCTCGGGTCAGCCGGGGCGTTATGTGCTGAAAGCGGATCGGCCCGGCGTTTACACTTATGCCGCCACCATCGCCTCCGGCGCCTTCACCAAGGAGATCGAGGGGTCGTTTGTCGTCGCGACATGGGATGCGACGTTCTTCAGGTGGACCGCCGAGACCGATCCGCGTGAGAAGCTGGATGCGTATCGAAAGCTGGCAGAAGGACCGACGGCGGTGACGGTCGCGCTGGATGACCTGACGCTGAAGTACGGAATGGGTGGGCCGGGCGACTTGAAGCTGTCGGAGAAAGTGACACAGGCGAAGCTCGGGGGCGACCGCTTCGGAATGATGGCGCGAACGAAACTGCCGCTGCCCAAAGGCAAATGGCAGTTCAGGACCATCAGCGATGACGGGGTCCGGATCACTGTGGATGGGCGGGTGGTGATCGACAACTGGACCTGGCATGTGCCGACGACCGACAAGGGCGTGCTGGAGCTGAAGGAAGGCAAGGCGGTGGAGATCACTGCCGAGCACTTCGAGATTGACGGCGTGGCGGCGTTCGAGCTGCAGATTTCCAGGGCGCCGTAATGGCCCGCGGTCCGGAAGAACGTAAGGCCTTACCCGCTGATCTGGCGTTCCAGATGGCCGACCTGGTCGGCCACGCGAGGATCGGCCTTGCAGCCGGAATCCACAGCGCGCAGGGCATGGAGGACGGTGGTGTGGTCGCGGCCCCCAAAATAACCGCCGATTTCCTCC
>CAZMXI010000015.1:17351-17812 GCA_964570205.1 uncultured Tepidisphaeraceae bacterium | reverse complement strand
GTATTGGGTATGGCGACGGGCGAGGAACATGCACACCTGTCTGGGGAAGGCGATGCTCTTGTGGCGTTTCTTGCTCTGAAGGTCTGAAACTCGGACGTTGTAGTACTTGGTGACGGCGTCGAGAATCTGCTGGATGGTGATCCGGCGCTGCTCCGGAGCGGCTGTTTCCCCGAGGGCGGCTTTGGCGAGGTCGAGGTCGATCACGCCGTTCTGGAGCATGGCCATCCCCTGAATCCGGGTGACAGCGCCTTCGAGCTCTCGCGTGTTGCTTTCAATCTTGGCGGCGACGTAACAGAGAACATCCTCGGCCAGATCCATGCCCCGCATCGCGGCCTTCTTCTTCAGAATGGCCACGCGGGTTTCGTAGCAGGGTCGATCGATGCGGGCGACCAGGCCCCAGTTGAAACGGCTGACAAGACGTTCCTCGAGCTCGTGGATTTCGCTGGGGGGGCAATCGGCCG
>CAZMXI010000015.1:0-17341 GCA_964570205.1 uncultured Tepidisphaeraceae bacterium | reverse complement strand
GATCTGCTTGTGCCCCTGGTAAAGCGTGTTGAAGGTGTGGAAGAACTCTTCCTGCGTCTGGACTTTTCCGGCGAGGAAGTGGATGTCGTCAATGACCAGCACATCGACGTGGCGGTAGCGATAGCGGAACTCGTTCATCTGCCCAGTGCTGACCGCGTTGATGAACTGGTTGATGAAGCTGTCGCAGGACAGATAAAGAATGCGCTGATCGCCGCGGCGATCGAGAACCTGCTGGCACACGGCCTGGAGAAGGTGCGTCTTCCCGAGACCGACGCCGCCATGGATAAACAATGGATTGTATGCTTTGCCCGGCTGCTCCGCTACAGCTATGCATGCGGCATGCGGCAGGCGGTTGCAGGGGCCCGCGACGAAGGTCTCAAAGGTGTAGTCGGGGCTGAGGGCGAGGGGCTGGTCGTTATCGTTATAGACGCCGCCGGTGGGCAGATTGTCGCAGTTGAAGCTGACAGCGAGAAGTCGGCCCGTAGCGGCCTGCGCCGCGGCGGTAAAGGGCTGCTGGCACTGGTTCTGGCAGAAGTTGAGTTGAGCCGCACTGGCCACATTGATCTGGATGACGCCGTTGGTGAGCTGCCGGGGCAGCATCTGGTCGAACCAGACTCGGTGGAGGTTGGGATGCTGGATGCGCACCATCTGGAGTATCTGGCGCCAGAGCGAGGGGTCGAGAGGGACCGGCTCTGCCGCGCGTGCCTGGGTCGGGCGCGATACTGGCGAGTGGGTCGTGATCATGTCAGTCCATATTCCTGTCACGGCAAGACGGCAGCCCGGTTCCCCGAATCGCCCGCCGTTAGAGTTAACTACGAAAGCCTTCTTCCCGAAGAATGACGTCACGTTTCGCGGCTTTGGGGCCGCCGAAGAAATTGGTTGCGATCACCTTACGGATTTTTCCGTCTCGTTCAAGAAAAGCGCACACTGAAAACAACGGCTCGCAACCCGGTTTATTATGTCTCATTTTCGCTCTGCGGACGAACGCCGCGAAGGGAGTCGCTATTTGTTCCGCGGGCTCTCCAGCCCGAGCGCGGTCATGACCTGTTGAAGGTCGCTCCATACCGCCTTTCGTGTCTCAATCGTGTAGTTACGCAATACGTAGGAGGGATGGTACGTCGGCATCAGTTTGATTCCGCGCCAGGAGTGCCACTGGCCGCGCAGGCGGCCGATCGGCAAATTGACGTTGAGCATGAATTTCGTCGCGGGCAACCCCAGTGTGACAATCACTGTCGGCCGGATAATTCCGAGCTGCCGCACCAGGTAGGGTGTGCACGCTTGCACTTCGTCGGGCCCGGGCACGCGGTTGCCCGGCGGTCGGCACTTGACGATGTTGCCGATATAAACCTGGTTGCGCCGCAGGCCCATGGCGCTGATCATCTCATCGAGTTTCTGGCCGGCTCGGCCGACGAAGGGCCGCCCGCTCAGGTCTTCGCTCTCGCCGGGGCCTTCGCCGATGAAGAAGATGGATGCATCGACATCCCCTTCGCCGAAAACCGTGTGTGTGCGCGTCTGGGAGAGTCTGCATCGTGTGCACACGCTGACCCGCTGCCGATCCAACTCCTGAAGGGCGCTGATCTTCTGGTCGCGGGTAAGCGCCGGGGCATCAAACGGCGCCGCGTCGGGCGAGACGAACAGCTCGACTGCGGCTGGCGTCGGCGCTGGTTGCGCCGCCGGTTGTGACGGGCGCGCGGCGGCCGCGGCGCGCGCAGGGGGCGTCGGAGGCGCCTGCGCTGGGGGGGGCGCAAGCTGATCGCCAGCCACCGGCAGTCGGACAGGCAGGGAACTGAGCCCAAATGCCTGTTCCGCCCGCAGGTAAACTCGAAGACGCGAAGGAGTCAACCGGTCGATGCCCACGCGGCGCATAGTAGAAACCAAATCCCCCTGCGCCAACACCCCAATTTGCTGAAGCCGGTTTTGCGATGAGCGGCGTTGATCAGGTCGTCCGCAGTTTTCCGGAGTTTGGTCCTTTCGTCGCTCGGCAATAGAATCGGGCTGTCGCGGCGGAATCCTCCTGCCGCGGGAAAGGTGCAGGCATGGCCAGCAAACGAGATTACCTGGGCGAGACGATTGAGCACTTCGATATCACGCGGCACAACGTCGTGCCGGTGGTGGATGCGATGAAACGGATGGCATTCAGCGCCCGCGATCTGGGCCGGGCGGCCGACATCTACGACCGCATGCTCCGTGACGGCGATTGCGGCATCATTCTCTGCCTTGCCGGCTCGCTGATCAGTGCGGGTCTCAAGAAAGTGTTCGTGGACCTGGTGCGCCACAACATGGTGGATGCGATCGTCAGCACCGGCGCCAACATGGTGGACCAGGACTTCTTCGAGGCGCTGGGCTACCGGCACTACCTGGCCGACGACCGCTTCCGCAGCGGCATGTACGACGGCGAGCTGCGCGAGCTGATGATCGACCGGATTTACGACACGTTCATCGATGAGGAGGAACTGCGCATCTGCGATGAGACGACCAAGCGCATCTTGGACGAAGTCGAGCCGCGGCCCTACAGCTCCCGCGAGCTTCTCAGGGAATTCGGGGCCTACCTGGAACGCAGCGGCGGCCCCAAGTGCCCTGACAGCATCGTTTTTGAGGCCTATCGCAAGGATGTGCCCATCTTCGTGCCGGCGTTCAGCGACTGTTCGGCGGGATTCGGCATCGTCGCCCATCAGCACCAGCGTGCGCAGAGCGGGCGGCCCTGCGTGGCCTTCGACAGCGGCAAGGACTTCTATGAGCTGACGCAGCTCAAGATCAAGAACCCCACGACGGGCATTTTCATGGTCGGCGGCGGGGTGCCCAAGAACTTCACCCAGGACATCGTGGTGGCGATGGAGGTGCTGACTGACGAGGAAGCGCCGATGCACAAGTACGCCGTCCAGGTGACGGTGGCGGATGTGCGGGATGGGGCGCTGTCCAGCAGCACGTTGAAGGAGGCCAGCTCCTGGGGCAAGGTGGACACGGCCTTTGAGCAGATGGTGTACAGCGAGGCGACGCTAGCGGTGCCGCTGATCGCGGGTTATGCCTATCACAAGGGTGGCTGGCGCGGACGGAAGGAGCGGCGCTGGAACCAGACGCTGGAGTCTGTGCCGACGGGGCGGTAGCGGTTTGCGCAGTCGCATGGACGGACGCGGCGGGCCCTGTCTTCCAGGCGACGGAGCGGCTAAACTGGTGTCTATGGGCAAGGCGCCGGCCCGTCCGGCAATGTGGAGTTGAGCGGTTGAACGCCATGGACCAGTGCGAGAGCCAGGCCGCGGCCAGGCCGATCCAGAACATGCGCATCACGTTCTGGGGGGTGCAGGGAAGCTGCGCCATCTTTCCATCGCCCAACGGCATGCAGGAATACACGCGGCGGCTGTTGACATACGCACTGGAGCGGACTTTTGCCGACATTCAGGCGGCGGGCGGTGTTGCTGAACTGCTGGGCGGGGCCGCGGCGCCGCCCAGCATCGAGCGGTATCACCGGCGGATCGGCCTCCCGGACCTTCCCTTCTACGGCGGCGAGACGACCTGCGTCGAGGTGGAGACCAGCGAGGGGAACATCATCTTGTTTGATGCCGGGAGCGGCATCCGGCGATGCTCGCTGAGCGTGGTGCGGCGATGCGAAGGTCGAACCGACCGTAAACTGCACCTGTTCGGCACGCACGAACACCTCGATCATCGCAGCGGCTGGAGCTTCGCTCGTTTCTTCTACGTCGAGCCGGCGTTTACCGTTCACGTCTACGGACCGCACCAGTTCCTGCATGCGCTGGATGACCACTATGGTCTGTTTTCGCAGCGCATCGGGCAAAGCACCTACATCGACGACCCCGTGGACTACACGATGATGGCGGCGAAGTTCCATGCCACGGAACTGCGGCCGGAGTTCTATACCCCCGCCCGGCCGGTCGGATGGGAAGTGCGGGGCCTTGCGGAGCCCATCCATATCGGCGGGACGACGGTGCAGCCGTTTGAACTCTATCATGCTACCACGGTGTGCCTTGGCTACCGCGTGGAACACGGCGGGAAAAGCTTCGTTTTCTGCACCGACCACGAGTTGCGCCATGCCGAAACGGGCGGGGCGCGCCAGCAGCGCAGCATCGAGGCCGAGCATCGCCTCCGTGAGCGCTGCCGGGATGCGGATGTGGCCTATTTTGATGCCCAGTATTATCTGGATGAATACTTGGGCAAGAAGGGCATCGGCAACCTGCCGGCGTTTCCCCGCGTGGATTGGGGCCATAGCTGCATCGAAGATGGAATCGAGCGGGCGGATCGCTGCCGGATTGGGCGGACGTATCTGGGCCACCACGATCCCGAGCGGCCGTGGGCCGAACGTCTGGAGATCGACCAGGCACTGATGGCGCGCAGCAAGAACAGCCCCCACGGCATCCGCCTCGCGGATGGTGAAATGACTGTGGACGTTTAGGGGCCGGCCGCCTTACTTCTTTGCCACGTAATCCACCACCATTACCTTGTCGAGGACCGGGCCGAGCTTCTCGGCGAACTTCTTGTGTGCGGGATGCGGCAGGTAGGCATCGCGCGACTTGGCGTCATCGAACGTCACCAGAAATGCGTGAGTGAATCCCTGCGACAGGCCCTCCGGGCTGACGTTCGTGCCCCACTCATAGCCTCGAATCTGGGGGATCTGCGACGGCAGGGCGGCGAACGCCTGCTCGATCTCCCTGATCTGCTGCGGCGTGGCGGTATCCTTGAACTTGAACACCACGACGTGTCGGATCCGGCCGAGGGCGGGATTGTCGAGCATCTTGCCCTGTTCCTTGCCGCTGGAAGAACAGCCGCCGAGCACAAGGGCCATGAACGTCGCCGCGAGAAGAACGCGAGCCATAAAACCTTCCTTCCGCTGATGATCTGATCCGACGCGGATGCCGGTCCGCGCTGGGCGAAAGCAGTCTATCACAGGGCAATGCCCCAGCCCAGTCCGTCGGCCACCGAGATCGAAACGGGTTCGCAAATCGCCGTTGCTTCTGCCGGATGGGCGGCTGTCCGGCAGGCTCGTCCCATGCCCAGTCGAGAATCGAAACGCTGTCGCCATGCCCGTTGTCTCAGATATGCCGAAGCCGCGGCGGGCCGATTCCGCACATGTTCGCTCCGGTATTGCCGTTTCAGTTGCTTCCCCGTTCCCCGGACCGAATCCGACCTGCACCCACTTCATGCTGGTTGGTCCCCTTCGTAGCTTGTCGGCCAAATAGACAACGTTACCCCTCTCCTGTATCCTTCCACCTCCACTCGGGCCGAAAGAACCCCGAGCGGCGTTTTTCCTCACACTTTGCATCGATTTTCGGAGATACTCATGAGTTTCGTTTCCGCCGCCCATCACAAGGCCGTTGATATCGCCAAGCTGTCCGTCGAAATGACCACGGCCGCCGGTTCCGGGCATCCCTCCACCGCCATGTCCCTTGCCCATCTCGTTGCCGTCCTCATGTATCACCAGATGCGCTGGGACCCCAAGGATCCCTGGAACCCTGCCTCCGACCGCCTGGTCCTCTCCGAAGGCCACGCCGTCCCCATCATCTACGCCGCCTACGCTGACCTCGGCGGCATGATCGGCAAGACCAAGGCCGAAGCCCGTCCCATGACCCGCGCTGACGCCATGACCCTCCGCGCCATCGATTCGGCCATCGACGGCCACCCGCACCCGCAGTGCGGCGTGCCATTCTTCGATGCCGCCACCGGCTCGCTGGGGCAGGGCCTTTCTGTCGCCGCCGGCCTTGGCAAGGCCGCACGCATGGACAACATCGACAAGAACATCTACTGCCTCATCGGCGATGGCGAAGCCCGCGAAGGCCAGATCTGGGAGGCCATGGATTTTGTCGCCGACCACGCCCTCACCAACGTCATCCCCATCTTCAACTGCAATGAGCTGGCCCAGTCCGACTGGGTTTCCCCCCAGCAGTCCGCCGAGGTCATCGCCAAGAAGGCCGAAGCCTACGGCTTCATCGCCCGCGTGATCGACGGCCACGATCCCTCCTCCATCAAGGCCGCCCTCAATGAGCTCAACGTCGTCAAGAACGGCTGCAAGCCCCTGGCGATTGTCGCCCGCACCGTCAAGGGCTGGGGCTCGGCGGCCGAGCAGGGCATGGGCAAGCATGGCACCCCGGTCAAGAAGGACAAGATGCAGCAGATCTTCGCCGACTTGGACCAGACGGCCAAAGAAATCGGCGCGGGGGCGGGTGAGCTCTCGATACCGCCCATCGCCGCCAAGGCAGCCGCCCGGCCCACTGGCGCGATCAAGGCGCCCGGCTTTGAACAGACGCTGGAAATGGCGGGCCTGCTCAAGGATCACCAGGCGGGCAAGGCCATCGCACCCCGCAAGATGTACGGCGCTACTCTCCTCGCCCTGGCCTCCGTTGATAAGCGCATCGTCGGCCTCGACGCCGACGTGAAGAACTCAACCTTTGCCGAGTATCTGGCCAAGAAGATCCCCGCCCAGTTCGCCGAGTGCCGCATCGCCGAGCAGAATATGGTGTCGGTGGCCGCGGGAATGGCCGCCGCCGGGAAGATCCCCTTCTGCTCCACCTTCGCCAAGTTCTACGTTCGCGCCTACGACCAGATCGAAATGGCGATCATCTCCGGCGCCAATATTAAGCTCACCGGGTCGCACGCCGGCGTCACCCTTGCCGCCGACGGCCCCAGCCAGATGTCCCTGCCGGACGCGGCCTTCTTCCGCAGCTTCTGCCACACGAAGAACTTCAACGGCCAGCCCGCCGTCCGCTACTTCTTCCCCGCCGACGCCGTGAGTTGCTACAAGATCACCGAGCTGATGGCGAATGTGGATGGCTGCTGCTACCAGCGCACGCTCCGGGCCGACACGAAGGCCATCTACAAGCCCGAAGACACCTTTGAGGTCGGCGGTTTCAAGGTTGTCCGCGAGGGCAAGGATGTGGTCTTCGTCACCGCCGGCTACATGGTCTATGAGTGTCTCAGGGCCGCCGACGAACTGGCCAAGAGCGGAAAGAAGGCCACCGTCATCGATGCGTACTCGATGCCGCTGAATGCCAAGCCCATCCTGGAGATCGCTCAGAAGTCGGGCGGTCGCATTGTCACCGTCGAGGACAACTACGCCGGCGGCCTGGAGAGCGAAATCGCCGCGGCCATCGCCGCCAACGGCGCTCAGCTTCGCTTCAAGGCCGTCTACGTCAACCAGGTGCCCAAGAGCGGCCGCGAGCCCAGCGATGTGCTGGAGCACCTGAACATCGACTGCAAGGCGATTGTCGCCGCCGCTCAGTAGGCGCCCGTGCCTGAGGCGTCCCCGGCTGTATAATGCGCCGATGGCGATTTTCGACGTTCATGCGCATGCGTTTCCGGACGCGATCGCGGCGGGGGCGATCAAGACGCTCTTGGCCGAGGCGCTCTGGATGCCAATCCAGGCGTACCACGACGGCACCGTGCGCGGGTTGTTGGATTCCATGGACCGCGCCGGCATCGACCGTTGCGTCGTTGCGTCGGTGGCGACCCGGCCGTCCCAAGTCAGAAAAATCACCGACTGGTCCGTGTCGATCCGGTCACCTCGTATTGAGCCTTTCGCGTCGATCCACCCGGATTACGAACGGCCGGAGGAGGAAATTGAGCGCATCGCATCTCTGGGGATCCGAGGTCTCAAGTTCCACCCGCAATACATGAACTGCCACGCGGACGACCCCCGCATGATTCGCATCTCCCGGGCCGCCACCCGGCATAACCTGGCGATGACCCTGCACGCGGGTTACGACTTGGGCTTTGAAAGAAGCGAACTGGGCTCGCCCGCGTCCATCCGCCGGCTGCACGAAGCCGTTCCCGACCTGCGACTGCTCGCCTGTCACCTGGGCGGCTGGATGCGATGGGAGGAAGTGCTCACCGAACTGGCTGGCCTGCCCATCTACCTGGAGACCAGTTTCTGCTTTGGTATGTGCCCCGAAGACCTGATGCTGCGGATCCTGGAGAGACATGGTGCGGCATACCTGGTCTTCGGCACCGACGCGCCCTGGGCCGACCAGAAGGCCGACCGCGAGCGGTTTGAGTCTCTGCCAATTCCGGGCGAGAACCTGCGGCAGGCGATGTGGGAGAATGGCATCAAGTACGTGGAAGGATGAAGGAGGCGCTATGTTCATCGTTGCCGTATCGGTCCGGGTGAAGCAGGGGATGGAAGCGCAGTTCGCGGCGGCCAGCCTCGATAATGCCCGCGGCACGCGCCGAGAGCCCGGCAACATCCGCTTCGATGTGATCCAAGCCGAGGAAGACCCCGCCCGCTTCATGCTCTACGAAGTCTACAAGAGCAAGGATGACTTCGTCAGGCACCAGCAGACCGAGCACTACACGAAGTGGAAACAGACCGTGGCCGATTGGATGGCCCAGCCTCGGGAGGGCATCAAGTGCAGAGCGGTTTTCTTTGGTGATGACATTGTGCAAGCGTGATACTGCATGGTGAAAGGCGACCCGATGGCGAAGTTCGAGTTCAATACGGTTACGCGCATCATCTTCGGCAGGGGGGAACTGGCGCGCATCGGCGAGTTGGCCGGGCAATTCGGCTCCTGTGCTCTTGTGGTTTACAATGCGGACGAGCCGGCCGGCAAGACGGAGGGGGTCCTTAAGGCCGCCGGCATCCGCGCCCGCATGTTGCCACAGAACAGGGAGCCCCAGATACGGGATGTGGACGGCGGCGTTGACTTGGCGCGGCGAGAGAAGTGCGATGTGGTGATTGGCTTGGGCGGCGGCAGCGCGATCGACGCCGCCAAAGCCATCGCAGGGCTGCTAGGCAACGGCGGGGCGGCGACCGACTACATGGAGGTCGTCGGCCAGGGACGGAAGATTGCCTGCCCGGCCGTGCCGTGGATTGCCGTGCCGACCACCGCTGGCACCGGAGCGGAAATGACCCGCAACGCCGTGATCGGCTGGCCTGAAAAGCGGTTCAAGGCCAGCATTCGCAGCGAGCGCCTGTTGGCGCGGGTGGCGCTGGTGGATCCGGAATTGGGTGTGTCTGCTCCACCGAATGTCACGGCGCAGAGCGGAATGGATGCGCTGTGTCAGTTGATCGAGTCATACACCTCCAGCGGCGCTCAGCCCATGACCGACGCCCTGGCCATACAAGGGATTGTCCGGGCAGCGCGGTCGCTGGTCCGCGTGTACCGTCAGGGCAGCGACCTGGAGGCGCGGGAGGATATGGCGCTGGCCGCCATGTGGAGCGGGATTACCCTGAGCAACGCGGGGCTGGGCGCGGTGCACGGGTTTGCCGCGCCGCTGGGGGCGAATTACCCTGCGCCCCACGGCGCCGTGTGCGCAGCGTTGTTGCCTTGGGTGATCGACGCCAACATCAAATCGCTGCGGCAGCAGGACAAGACCCATCCGGTGCTGCGCAAGTATGCCGAGATCGGCCAGGCCATGGGGCAGGCAGGCGACATGGGCGATGCTGCGGCCATTGACTACTGCATCGGCTTCGCTCGGGAACTGCTGCGGGAGCTGAATATTCCGCCACTGCGGGAATTCGGCATCAAGGAGGAGGATGTCCCGGCCATGGTCGAGTTGGCCCGCAAATCCAGCAGCATGAAGTACAACCCGGTGACTTTATCGGCCGAGGCGCTCGCGGAGGTGCTGAAGGCGGGGATTCTGCCCGGTTAGAGGACAGGAGTGGGCGCGGCCGGGCTCGGGGCATTAGAATCCTGAACGAGCGATTGATGGAGCGCGTGATGAAGAGCTTTCCGCCTTATGATTCGATTCGCGACCTGATCCTGCTGGCCCGCCGCGAAGACATGGGCGAGGACGATGTCACCAGCCGCTTGCTGGTGGATGAGAATGCACATGGCGTGGGAACGCTGATGCAGAAGGCGGTGGGCGTTGCGTGCGGCCTGCCGCTGGTCGATATGATCTGCAGGGCTTATGACGAGCGGCTTCGGGTCGAGATGATCCCCGGCTTTCACATGGACGTTATTGAAGGGCGTTATAGCGACCTGCGGCAGACGGCGCTGCTTCGCGTGCGGGGGCCGCTGCGGTCGATCCTGTCGGCTGAGCGCGTGATACTGAACTTCGTCCAGCGTCTGTCTGGCGTGGCGACGCTCACGCATCGGTTTGTCAGGCGGGTGGAAGGCACGGGGGCGCGGATTTACGACACGCGCAAGACCATGCCGGGCTTCCGGTTGCTGGACAAATACGCGGTCCGGGTCGGCGGGGGGTTCAATCATCGGATGGGGCTGTACGACGGGCTGCTGGTCAAGGACAACCACCTCGCGGCGGTTGGGCAGAAGGATATGGCCTCATATCTGGCTTGCCTGGTTGGCCAGAGCCGGTCCGAGAGCGCCGGCCGGATGATCGAGGTGGAGGTCACGACCCTGGAGCAGCTCCGCGAAGTGATGAAAGTCGACGGGATAGATATCGTCCTGTTGGACAATATGGACTGTCCGAGCATGCAGCGGGCGGTTCAGATGCGCGACCAGGCGGGCAGGAAGGGCAAGCTGGAACTGGAAGCCTCTGGCGGCGTGACGCTGGAGACGGCGCGCGAGGTGGCAATGACGGGCGTGGACCGCATCGCGGTCGGTGCGATCACGCATTCAGCGGGCGCGCTGGACATCAGCCTGGAAGTCGAAAGTTAAGCCTGCGGGATTATCAGGACCTGTCAGGGGTGCAATGGGGTTTTTCTTCCTCGATTCGACATTGTAGATCAAGGATGTCCGCCTGCGTTGATGAAGCGCGGGAGGACGACAACTGAATGATGAGAATCCCTGACAAGGGCAAAGCCGCCGTGAGGCGGCGCCGGGCGAACGGCCCGGCTCATCCATCGGCCGATAAGGTCGTCGGGTGATGCGCAAAGCGCCCGGTCCGGCGGGATCTGCCGGATCGAGGGTGCTGCCGAAAGGATGTTCGCGGGCGGGGTCACCTTCGCCCGACGCATATCGACGGCTGTGCCGCCGTTGCCTGGTCCGAGAACCGTATCAGGCGAGCGCGGCCACGGCCGTGTTTTCGGGCGCCGCTTGCCGGGGGGAGTCGGTGCAAGGCGGCCCGATTCTCATGATGAGTACTGCAGGAGGCTGGCGGTTAAGTGGCGCAATGTCTGCGCCGATAGATCAGCAGGTCAGGCGCTCTGTGTAGGGAGCCGGACCGGGCCGGCAAGCGGTTGACCGGTAATACGCGACGGAACTGAGTCATCAGCGTCGTGATCCGGGTGGCCGCGAGGCCGGAGCTGAGCGTGAGGCAGAAAGGAGGGCAGCAAGTGGCGTCCTCCGGCGGCGAAGTACGCTGTATCGCCGGAATGGACAAGACGGCCGATGGGCATTGAAGCGAGGGCCGGATTGGCCGCTTGCGCCCACGCCAGACCGAGAGCCGTCGAAAGGAATACGGCGGCAAGAGAGAGTGGAACGGAACGGCAGTGCGGCCCGCGGAAAGGCGGGCCCGAAAGACAGAGAACCAAGAACCCTTCACAGGAGGTCTCACAAATGTCTCGAAACAGCAAACGAGGATTCACGCTTGTCGAAATTCTGATCGTGGTCATCATTCTAGGCATTCTTGCGGCGATCGTGATCCCGCAGTTCACGAACGCCAGCCAGGACGCCCGCCGGAGCAGCCTGACGAGCCAGGTGCAGACGCTGCGCAGCCAGATCGAGCTGTATCGTCTGCAGCACGGCGACCAGCTCCCGGACCTGATCACCGATTGGGACGACATGCTGACGGTGACG
Source organism: uncultured Tepidisphaeraceae bacterium (assembly GCA_964570205.1). GTDB lineage: Bacteria > Planctomycetota > Phycisphaerae > Tepidisphaerales > Tepidisphaeraceae > CAZMXI01. The sequence goes on along the minus strand of CAZMXI010000015.1, from coordinate 5,702 downwards.
GCGTTTGGCGGCCAGAACTTTGGCCCCTATCTGCAGGATACCCCGTCGAACCCGCTGAACAACCTGAGCACGGTGGTTGACGCGGGCGCTCCGGCCGCCGGCGCGCTGCCGGCGAACCCGGCCGCGGCCGTTGGCTTCGTCTATGACTACAACGCCGGTGCGGGCACTGGCCGCATCTGGGGCGTTGACGTGAACAACGTGATCGTCCCGTAACAACGGGATGAACTGCCCGGAGGCGGAATCGTCACCCGCCTGTCGCCGGCATGGCCTGTCGTCGAGGACGGCGAGCCATGCCGGCGCACCCGCCGGGCCTGAGCCGGTCCAACAGGAGATCGGCCGCGGGCGACGACGTAAAACCGCTCGCGAGGGCGAAGGCATCGAGGGCGCAGCATGTGCAAGGAAAACCCCATAGCGGCCGCGACGGGACGCAAAGCGGCGGGCGCCTTCACGTTGATTGAGATGCTGATCGTGGTGGCGATCCTGGGTTTGCTGGGGGCGGTGGTGATTCCGCGGTTTTCTGACGCATCGCAGGTGGCGCGCGAGAACACGCTCAAAGACGAGCTGAGATACCTCAGGACGCAGGTGGTGGTCTTCAAGGCGCAGCATCGCGACACGCCGCCAGGATATCCCAACGGCAACCGGGCGCTGGTTCCCACCGAGGCGGAGTTCATTGCGCAGATGGTCAACACCACGAATGAGCTCTGCGGTGTGGGGCAAGGCGCGGCTTTCCGCTTCGGACCCTATCTGGAGAAGATGCCGCCAAATCCGATGAACGGGCTGAACACGGTTCTGATCGTGCCGAACGGTGGGCAGATGCCCCCGGCCGGAATGCCGGACAACTCGACAGGATGGATCTACAAGCCCGAGACGATGGAAATCCTCGCCAATTCTCCTGGAGTCGGCAGCGATGGGATGGCGTTTGTCACCTATTAAGGCCAGCCGCGGGCGGCGCGGGTTCACGCTGGCCGAGGGGCTGATGGCGGCCACGCTGCTGTCGATGAGCGTGGTGTGCATTCTCGGGCCCATCTCGGCTTCGTTTGAGCAGTCCAGAGCTGGGGAGCGGGCCGCGACGGCCAGCGCCCTGGCGAGGCAGTTGTTGGATGAGGTAGGGGGAAAGCCTTTCGAAGACCCCAGCGACTACAGCCGGATCCTCGGCCCGGAAGGCGACGAACCGGCCCGTTCCCGATTCGACAACATTGACGACTTCCACAGTTACACCGACTCCAGTTCGAACCTGACGCTGCTCGACGACTCGACCCTGAGCGTAGGCGATGGCGAGGTCTTCAATCGCGGCGTCACGGTCGATTATCGATCGGACCCGGCGACGTCGGCGACCTGGGGTGACATGGCACTCGTCCGCATCACGGTGATTCAGCCGGATGGCCGGGCAATTCGCGTGAACAGGTTGGCGTGCCGTTATCCGCTGGAACCATGAGCATGAGACGAATCCCAACCAGCACGGCGTTGCGCCGAGGCGGCTTCACATTCGTGGAGCTCGCCATCGGTCTTGCGATGCTCACGCTGGTGGGAGGCGCGCTGCTGGCGGTGATTCTCGCGGTCGGATCGAGCTGGCGCGCGGCGGATGGCATGCAGTCCGCCCACATCAGCGGACGACAGAGCTCAGCGCAACTGTACCGGCTGCTGCATTCGGCCGTTTATGTGGGTGTCGCGACCGAAGATGGCACGGCCATGGCCGAGGGAACGCTGGTTGCATCGGTCGGCGCAGGCGGGGCAGTGATGTTCTGGCGTGGGGATGCCAACGGCGACGGGAAGATGCAGCTTGGGGAGGTGGCGCTGATCGAGCGGAACGTCGCGGACAACACTCTGGTGCTGTACGAAGCGCCCGGCACGGCGTGGAATGCATCTTTGGTGTTCGAAGTGACGGATATCGACGACTCGGCCGACGCCGCGGCTTTCAAGACGCTGAACACGGTTACGGGCCGGGTGCTGGCGCGTGACATCGGCCAGGCGAAGTTCGTCCGAAGACTGACCGCGGGCCTGGACGAGTATCAGGCGGTCGAGTTTGTGTTGAAGGTCAAGAAGCAGTCGCCGGATGCCGCCACGTTGGCCAGCGAGTCCGCCTGGGAGCGCACCGAGTACGGTATGGCATCGCTTCGCGGCGCGCGGGCGCCGAAGGCGGGCGCATGAGGCGAAAGACGGCACAACGTCGCGGTTTGGCGATGCTCCTCGTGCTGAGCGTCGTGGGACTGGTCGCCGTGCTCGGGCTGGCGATGCTGTCGGAGGCGGCGTTGCGCGCCAACATGGCTCAGGCGTCGCGCGACAGAATCGCGGCGGATGGGCTGGCCGAATCAGGCCTCGATCTGGCGTGTTATTACCTGATCAAGCCACACATGGCGGGGAGTTTTACGGGCGACTACTGGCCGGGTCAGAGCGGCATTTCCTTGGGCGCAGACGTGCCGGGCACCATTGACGTCGGAGTCATACCCCTGGGGGGCGAGCAGTACGAGATCATCTCAACCGGCCGGATCGATAACCTGTCGCGCACGACCCGGGCGACGGTGCATGCCTCGCCCGGTTTTCGGGTGAAGTATCCCGTGGCCATCCAGAGAGGGACGACCCGCATTGAGGCCCGAACCACGGTTCACGGTGATGTGTGGACGGGCGAGGGGCCGCTGGAAAACGGCGGCTGGATCAGGGGTCGGGCGGTGTGCGAGAGTTACACGCCCATCGGTTCAGGCAGAGTGGACGGAGGCATTGCCGCACCCATTGGGGCAGACGCATACAGGTTCCCGGACGAAGCCAACCTGCGCGATTACGGCACCTATACGTATCGGGGCCAGAGCTATTCGGCGACAACGCTTTTCTCGGACCGACTGTACTCCGGAACGGTTCTCAGGAGCACGGCATCAAATCCGGCGGGAGTCTACCGTCGCAAGGGAAATCTGACGATCTACGGTGATGTAACGGTCCTCGGCACGCTGATCGTTGACGGCGGCACGCTGACCATCGCGGGCCAGGGCAACCAGATCTGGCCGATGGAGAGCTTCCCAGGGCTGATCGTGAGCGGCTCCATCGTGCTCCAGAACTCGCTCTATCCGCGCAGCCTGCTGGTTAACGGCATCGTCTGGTGCAAAGGCGACATCAGGTCGAGCGGGACGGTGGACACCTGCTCGCTGACGATCAACGGCGCCCTGCTGCTGGCAGGCAGTTCGAAGATCAACCTGGACCACGGTCGGGTCGATGTGTACTTCAACCCGGCCAAGTGCGAGCTGGTGGATTTGGACACAACCGTCCCGCCTGCGGGCGTGAAGGTCCTGTCGTTCAGACAGTAGAAAGGATGTAGACGATGAATACGACGCGTTTGCTGGTGGTGATTGTCGTTCTCCAGGGGCTGATCCTGCTGGGGCAGTGGACGGGGCAAGGCCCGGTGACTCCGGCTCATGCGCAGATTCCCGACGCCGGCGCTCAACGCCGGGAGATCGTGTCGGAACTGCGAACGATGAACGGGAAGATGGACAAGCTCATCGGCCTGCTCGAGAGCGGCAAGGTCCAGGTTGCGCTGCCCGAAGCGAGAAAGTAGTGTGATGAGGCGCGGGTTTGCGTGCCCGCAGCCACGCCCGGAGGTTGGGTCGTTGACCGCTGTCCGGAGGTGTCATGAATCACGGAAACACTAGATGCCGCACGGGCTTCACTCTGGTGGAGATCCTGGTGGTGGTCATCATCATCGGAATCGCCGGGGCGGTGGTTATTCCATCGATCAGCTCCCGTGACGATCTGCGTGTGGCGGCGGCCGCCCGGCTGGTCATGGCCGACATCATCTATGCGCAGAACCTGGCGATCACGCAGCAGGGCAACCATTACACCCAGTTCGATGCAGCCACCCAGCGCTACGCCGTGATGGATGGATCGCTGGGCGTTGTGGACCATCCCGTCAACCGGATGCCCTATCGAGTGATCTGCGGCGCGGGGGGCACGGCGGGCATGGAGCAGGTGACGATCGTATCCGCGGCCTTTACGACGCAGGCGGGAGGCGCCGCTTACAGCACGCTCGGTTTCGATGAGCTGGGCACGCCGGTGGTGTACGTCAGCAGCGGTTCGATCGAGCCCATGTATGAGGGCGCCATCGAGCTGCAGGTCGGGCAGGCGAGATTGCGGGTTCGAATAGAGGCATTCACGGGTTCGATCACGGTTGAGCCCGCGCCATGAGGCATGCGATGCTGCGCGTATCCAGAGGACAACTTCATCCCATCGGGATCGACATCGGACGCGACAGCGTGAAGGCGCTTCAGATCGAGGTGGCCGGTCGTGCGCTGCGAGTGCGCGCGGCGGATCGAGCGTCATTGCCCCAGGATTGCCGCGGCAGCGCAGAACATCGCATTGGCGTCGCGATCGACATCATCCAGAGAATGCTGCGTGAGGCGCCGTTCTCTGGGCGCAAGGTGGTGATGGCGCTGCCCCGCGAGTCCGTGCAGATCAAGAGCGTCCGCCTGCCGATGATGCCAGCGGCCGAGTTGGAGCAGGCTGTTCGCTTCGAAGCGAGCCAGCTCTTCGCGTTTGATGTCGAGGCGGGTTCTGTCCAGTTCATTCCCGCGGGCGAGGTGCGTCAGGGAACCGACGTGCTCCAGGAAGTCATCATTCTGGCCGCGGCGCCCGAGGATGTGGGCCGATTCGTTGAGCAGGTCCATGCGGGCGGCCTGGTGATCGACTCGCTCGACGTCGAAAGCTGCGCCCTGTTCCGCAGTGCTGAGCGTTTCGTGCGACGCCGCGAGGATGAACAGGAAGTGCACGTACTGGTCGACATCGGTCTAGGCGGCACACAGGTGGTGGTTGGCAAAGGCCGGGAGATCAGCTTCCTCAAGATGATCGACATCGGCGGGTCCCGTTTCCAGGAGGCGATCAGCCGCAAGCTGGGGATTCCCCTGGAGGAAGCCCAATCGCTTCGGCGTCGGCTCGCGGAGACCCCAGAGGCGAGCGCCGGTCCCGAGAAGAAGGATCCGGTGCGCCAGGCGGTGTTCGACGCCACGCGCAGCCTGATGGAGCAGCTTGGCCGGGAGCTGATGCTCTGCCTTCGGTACTACTCGGTGACTTTTCGGGGGCACCGGCCACACCGCGTAAGGCTGTACGGCGGTGAAGCCACGGACCGTGACCTAAGGCATGTGCTGAGCACGATGCTCAGCCTGCCGGTGGAGGCGGGACGGCCCCTTCAGAATCTCGATTGCCAGCGCGTCAGCGCAGAGGACCGGCCAGGACCGACCTCGGAGTGGGCCGTCGCCCTGGGATTGGCGTTGCGACACACCGACGGGCGGTTCGCGCCGAAGGACGGACTGCCGCGCGGGTCCATCACGATCGCGGCGGACATCGCTCCGACCGATCTCGGCGAAGACCTGCTGCGCCCGTCGGCGGAGTCGGAAGAGGTGGCGCATGCGTGACCTGGATTTTGTTCCGTGCTGGTATGCAAGGTTCCTGCGCAAGCGGCGCTTGGTGAGAATTCAGGCGTGGGTCTCGGTCGCGATTCTCGGGGGGCTTGCGGTCGCTCTGGTGATGGTTGTCGGCTGTGCCAAACCAAAAGTGGTGAACGAAGCCGGCGAAACGCCGTGGTCGGTCGAGCATCGAAGTGAGGAGCTGTTTGTGTACGTGGTGTATCACTGGAAGGGAGGGCGCTACGACGATGCCATTAAAATAGAAGAAGCCTTGGTCAAACAGGCGCAGAAGGACGGCATATTTGTATACGCTCTGGGTCG
>CAZMXI010000014.1:32129-40152 GCA_964570205.1 uncultured Tepidisphaeraceae bacterium | reverse complement strand
TGGAGGACCTGAATCACACGCCAACCCCGTAGGGCCAGTTCACCCCGCCACATCGCCCAAGGAACGTTCATGACCACCCTTTCCTGGCTCCGTCTCTCCCTCACCACCGGCCTTGGCCCCATCCTCATTCGCCGACTCATCGAACACGCCGGATCCCCCGATGCCGCGGTGAACCTCTCCCCCCGAGATCTTGAGCAGATCGAAGGCATCGGACCGGCCAAATCGCGATCCATCCACACATCCCTCGCCTCCTCCGCGGCCGAGGCCGAGAGCCACATCCAGCGTGCGCGCGAACTCGGCGCACATGTCCTTTGCCCGGACTCTCCGGCCTATCCGCCCCTGCTGCGCGACATCCCCGATCCCCCGGCCATACTCTTTGTTCTCGGCACGATCGAGCCGCGAGATCTCCAGGCGCTGGCCATCGTCGGCAGCCGCCGCTGCAGCCACTACGGCCGCGAACAGGCCGAGCGATTCGGCTCCCTCCTCGCCGGCGCTGGCATCACTGTCGTTTCCGGCGGCGCGCGCGGCATCGACTCCTCCGCCCACCGCGGCGCACTCCAGCACCCCCACGGCCGGACCATTGCCGTCCTCGGCTCAGGCCTGGATGTCGTTTACCCGCCCGAGAACGAATCCCTCTTCAAGCAGATCGCCCAGCGCGGCGCGGTCATCAGCGAACTGCCTTTCGGCACGCCCCCGAACGCCGAGAACTTCCCCCGCCGAAACCGCATCGTCTCCGGCCTCTCCCGCGGCGTTCTCGTCATCGAGGCCGACGACCGCTCCGGAGCACTCATCACCGCCCGTCTCGCCAATGAAGACCACAACCGCACCGTCTTCGCTCTCCCCGGCCGCGTGGACAACTCCCTTTCCTCCGGCCCCCACCACCTCATCCGCGACGGCGCCACCCTCGTGACCGGTCTCGAAGACATCCTCGAAGGCCTCACCCCTCTCTCCGAGTCCACTCGCCTCCCCGCCCTCTTCGGTGAACCGCACCCCGCGTCTCCCGGCACATCCAACAGCACCGTACAAACGAGGTCTCCCCGCCCGGACCGGACCGCGCCAGACACCGGCACCTCCCTCACCTCCACCCAGCGCCAGATCATCGACGCTTTCCAGCATCAGGAAGCCACCGTCGACCAACTCATCGACCGCACCACCCTCGACGCCTCCGTCATCCTCCGCGACCTCACCCTCCTCAGCCTCAAAGGCCAGATCAAGCGACTTGATGGCCAAACCTACACGCCTCGCCTTCAGTGACCCCGATGGACGCACCGAACGGTCGGGATCAACGACCCATCTCCCCCTCGAAATGCGCAAAACGAACCCGCCGATCGTCCATCCTCATCTCCCCGGCTCTCCCACCGTCGGCCTGGCGTAAGCCGGGAGATATCGGTAGTACACCTCAAGCGTCAGCGCCGCGATGGCCGTGCTGTAGACCCGCCCGTTGCGGTTGCCGTGCCGGCTCTTGTCGTAGTCCCAGCTCCCATCATCCTCGCCACCGCGCCGCTGAAGCCGCATCAGCTCCTTACGCATGTGCTCGTTCCACTGCGACCACGCCTCGCCTCGGAACTGCACCAGCGTCAGCGATGCGTAGTACCAGTAATAGTAGTTCTGGTCTCCCTTGCCCGGCAGATTGCTCAAGATGTAGTTGCTTGCCTCCGCAACCTGCCCATCGGTCAGCCTCTGCCCGAGAATCGTCCGGCAGAACGCCGCCTCGGCCGTCATCGAATGCAGCACCGGCTGCCCCGGCTGATACCGCGCCAGCATCCCATGCTCACCCGAACTGACGTTCTTGAGAAACCGCAACGCATGCTCCCGCACCTCGGCGGAGATCGGCGCCCCCAGGTGCTGCGCGCTCCGCAGCGCCATCAGTTGCCATCCAACCACGCTGGTGTCGCCCGCCTGGCCCGGAGTGTACCGCCAGCCGCCGGTCTGCCGATCAATCGCCCTGGTGATGAACCGTGCCCCGGCAATTGCTGCCTCCCGGTAACGCCGGTCGCCAGTCATGATGGCCGCCTCGGCCAGCGCGATGGTCGTGATCGCCTGGTCATACATGTCGCCCCCGCCGCGCAGGTCGCCATCGCCCTTGTGCAGCGACAGGAGATGGTCCAGGGCCTTGACCACCGTCTGCTGATAGGGCCCCTCCTTGTTCGGAGTGTGATCGCTTGCCAGAAACGCCAGCGTTGTCAGCGAGGTCAACGCGGAATCATGCCGGTCGCGCGCGCGTTTGCCCGATCGAACCGAGTTTTCGATCTTCGTCCAGCGCCCGTCCGGTTCCTGTTGCCGCGACAGATACGTCAGCGCCCGCGATACGGCATCTTCCGACTCCGTCGATCCGCCAAGCTCCTCCAGCAACCGTTGCCGCATCTCCAGCGATCGCTGCGACAGGTTCTCCGGCAGCGCCACCCCCATCGGCCCGGTCCAATGAGGGGCTGGGTTGATGCCCGGCCCGATGTCCGGGCTGATCGCACTCAGTGCAGCCGGCTGGATCGGCATCGCCCCCACCGTCGGCGACAGGATCGTCCGACCCAGGTCTGTCGGCGGCAGCGGCACGACTCGCGCGTCGATCCGGCCCATGGGCGAAACCGGCCCGGACGACGCCATTGGAAGGGCCTCCAGCGGCCTCGGTTCGCCGGCCTCGACACGAGGCGATTCCAGCTCAACGGCCGCCACCTTCGGCGCTGCCGGAACCGGCGAGGCGACTTCGATCGCCGCCGCCACCACCGTCGCCTCGGGCACAACCGGCTGCGCCGCCGGTGCTGCCCTTGGCATAACTGGCGCTGCCTGCGCCATCGATTGCCGTCCGGGCTCCGATCCGGGGATGGCTACGTGTATCCGCGAAGGCTGCGTAGATGGCATCGCCGTCGCCTGCTGCTCGCTCGGCACGTGCGCCTCGGCAACCCGGGGCGCATCGGGACCGCTCGTTATCAACGGGCGAGGCCTGCTCGGCTCGGCCACCTCCACCGGCCGGCTGACCACCTCCACGCTGGCCTGCCGCGCAATCGGCTGCGGCGCGGGGAGCTCGGCCGGGGTAATCTCGGCCGGCTGGGCCAGCGATGTGACAACGACCTGAACCGGACCGGCTTCGGCGCTCACCGGCGCAGCCTTGCCCTCGACGGCGGCGACCGCCTGCGGGCTCAGCTCCCGCGGGTTCGCCGTTGTCGGCCGAAGTTGGGGTTCGGCGCTCGTCACCGGCCGAGGCGCCTCGATCTTCACCGCAGGCGCCACCGGGGAAAGCGGTGGCGTCTCGACCGGCGATCGCGCGATCGCGGCCGGCGCCTGCAGCGGCAATTGCGGGGGCCTCACCTCCATCACACTGGGCCGCAACTCGAGTTGCGGCGTCTGCACGTCGGCCGGCCGGGGAGGCGCTACCGCCAGGCGAGACGCCTGTAACTGCTCCATCGCCGCTGGCGGCGGCGCTGGCGTTGCCAGCGTGGTGACCTGCGACCGCACCTGGAGGGCAATCTCTGCCTCTTTGCCGGACGACAGGTTGACGGTCATCTGGTCGCCCGTACGCTGCGCGACGAACGCGATAATGTCCCGCGTGACCTGGGTCACCGACAAAACCAGCGTCAGCAGGATATGCAGCAGCAACGACGCCAGCAGGCATCGCTGCAGCAGCGATAGTCTCTTGGGGTCGATTCGGCGCATCAGCAACAGCAGCGGAACCAGCAGCGCCAAACCGATCAGCAACAGCCACCACGCCCACCCGATCGCCGGCAACTCGCGAGGCTCGCGAAAAGCATAGACCTCGCGCGATTCAGCGCTGTACAGCCGATAGACGCTGTCGCTGTCCCGATCCGAGCTGAAGTAGAGCCGGAAGCCCCCGTCGGCCAGGTGCGGGTCGGTTTCATTTCGGGGCGTGTTGATCTCGCCGCCCAGTCGCTCGACTTCGGCCAGGCCGAAGACCTTGCCCCGATACAGCCGCACACGGTAGAGGTCGAACCCGCCGACGCCGCCCGGTCGATTCGAGGCGAAATAGAGAAAATCGCCCGCCGGCGACACTGCGCACGATCCTTCGTGGTATGGCGTGTTGATGGAATCGAGTTCACCGGCGGGCTTGAAGGCAGGAATGCCGGTTTCAGAATCCACCAGTTCGGCCGAATACAGGTCGTAGTTGCCGATTTCAGCCTGGCGGATCGTCGCCCGCCAGGCCTCACCGCCGGCCTTGGCGGCGGCCTTGCGATTGCTGGCGTAGAACAGTCGAGCGCCATCGGGGCTGAGCGACGGGCCGTAGTCGTTGAAAGGCCCGTTGATCGATGCCCCGAGGTTGATGGGCGCACCCCAGCCGTTGTCCTTGCGCTGGGCTGCCCAGAGATCGTATTGGCCCAGTCCTCCGGGGCGATCGGAATAGAACAGCAGCCAACGGCCATCGGGGCTGACGCACGGCCCGAGCTCATCGTATTTGCTGTTGACGCCCACAAGGGGCACCGGCGCGGACCAGCCGACGTTCCGTCTCCGGCAGACGTAGATGTCGGCGTTCTCGCCTGGCTTGCCCCGTACGAACAGCAGTTCCTGTCCATCGGGCGAGATGGCCGGCTCATACTCCTGTCGGCCTTCGGTGCGGTGCTCCAGGGGCGCGGGTTCCGTCCAGAGGAATTCGCGCAGGCGCGCATCGCCCCCCGCGACGCGAATGGTCTGGCCGTCGGTGTAGAACCGGCTGCCGAGCATCCACCAGGCGATGCCCGCGACAGCGATGATCATCGCTGTCGAGCCGGCGATCGTCCATCGCCAACCGATCTTCCGCTTCCACCAGTTCCCAGCCATCGCGCGCCTCCTTCCGTTCGAGGCCAATCAGCCGGGCCAACCCACGGGCAATTCACTCAATGGCAAACGGCGTCTGGGTTTCTTCGAGGTATCCCAGCTTCGATTCATGCACGCCAACGCTGCGGCAGATGCTCACGACGCCGGCATAGTGCTGAAAGAGGCTGCGCTTGTCCGCCCGGATCAGCACTTCCTTGTCGGGATTGCTTTTCAGAATGTCGCGTAGCATCGCGGCCAGCTCCTTCCCGCTGCAGGGCTGGTTTGACACCACGATCCTGCCATCCTCGTGGATATTGATGATCAACTGCCGCGGCGGCGAGCTGAGCGCCTGCGGCGCGGAAGTGCCGGGCAACTGGATCGTGATGTCACGCTCTTCGGAAGCGAATGTGGTGGCGACGAGAAAGAAGATGAGCAGCAGAAAGACCATGTCAATCAACGGCGTCATGTTGATCGCGTCCTCCGCCGCCCTGGCGTTTTGGCGAATGCGCACGGCTAGACCTCCTGGCTTGCCAGCGCCGGCTCGGTGGCGGCGGGGGCGGTCACATAGTGATGCACCACTTCCATCGAAACATCGTTCATCTCGGAAATGAGCCGGTCGATCTTGCCCTGGAAGTAGTAGTAGGCGATGAGCGTCGGCACGGCGATGCACAGGCCGGCATAGGTGGTCACGAGGGCTTCGTAAATGCCCTTGGCTAGCTGCAGCGACTTTTCGGGGCCGACCACCACGCTGGTCACCTGGAAGGCGGTGATCATGCCCGAGACGGTGCCAAGCAGGCCAATCATGGGCGAGACGGCGGCGATGCCGTAGAGGAAACGCAGGTTGCGGCTGAGCTTGGAGACCTCGTTGGCGCCGGCATCCTCGATGGCCTGCTCGACAGCCTCTTCGCCGCGGTGGAGCTTGTTGATGCCGGCCGCAATCACGCGCGCTGCGGGGCTGTCCTGGGTGCGGCAGTAGGCCAGGCCCGCTTCGCGGTCAGCCGAGCCCTCGGGAAAGGCAATCTTGAGCCCGCCGACGAAGCCCGGCGGCACGACTCGCGGCTTGCGCAGGGCGATGAGACGTTCGATGATGACCGCCACGCCGGCGAGGCTGCATATGGCCAGGGGGACCATGAACGGCCCGCCCTTCATGGCCAGTTCCAGCATGGTCAGCTTCGGCGTCTCGGCCTTCTGCTGCTGGACGGGCTGCGTCGCCGGCTCGGCCGCCGCCGCGCTCGACAGCATCCACGCTCCGCCCAAAGCCACCACAATCGCTGCGATCAGCCAACCAGGCATGCGACGCGGCATGCGAACATCCATAGCACATCTGCTCATGACAGCCCTCGTTTATCGACCGGCCGGCGCAGCGCCCATTGCCCTGAGCTTCTGCCGAGCCAGCTCCGCAACATCCGAATTCCCGTATCTGTCCCGAACAAACTGGTACTGTTTTCGAGCCTGTTCGGGGTCCTGCAACTGCTCGAACGCCTGCCCCGCCTCGTAGAGCGCCTTGGGCGACCACTCAGGAGAGGCGTAGACATCCTCGACCGCGAGCAGTTCCTTGATCGACTCGCGATATTGTCGCTGCTTGAAGTATGTCTCGCCAATCTGGAACTGCGCCCGGGCGGCCGTCGGGCCGTTGTGCGAAGCGACTACCTTGGTGTACCACTTGCGCGCTTCGTCGTACCGGCTGCGGTTCTCCATGGCCCAGCCCACGCCAAACTGGGCCAGATAGGCGTATTTGTCCTTGGGCCGGGCATCCAGGAACGCCTGGTAAGTTCTCGCCGCCCCGTCGTAATCCTCGGCCTCGTGTTGGAACTCGCCGAGCTTGAGCTGCGCCGTCGGAGCGAGGTCGTGGTTCGGGAAATGCTTGATCATCGCGGCAAGATGCCGCTGCGCCTCGCCGAATTGGCGTTGCGTACCGAAGGCGATACCCGCCTGATACATGGCCGAGGCAGCCAGGTCATCCTTGGGGTATCTGTCGGTGAATGCGGCGAACGCCGCAGCGGCCTTTGCGGTCTGGCCGAGCTTGTCATAACACAGGCCCAACCGATACAGGCCGGCGGACAACACCTTGTCATCGGCCCTGCCCTTGATCGCCGCCTCCAGCAGCGCGGCCGCTTCGGCGAACTTTTCATCCTTGTACAGCAGATCGGCCAGTTCCACGCCGGCGGGCGTAGCCAGTTCCGCTTGCGCGTAGTCCTTTCGCAGGCGGCGGTAAGCTTCCATCGCCTGACTGATCTGATCGGTCTTGCGGTACGCCCACGCCAGGTCATACAACACCTGGGCATTGGCGGTCTTGGGATCGGCCGCGGCGGCGGCGAGGGTGCGGATCGCTTCCTGAGGCTTGTCGGAGCGGACCTGGATGGAGGCGATGAGTTGACGCGCTGCGGCGGCGTGCTCGCCGGATGGATGGGATTTGAGGTATTGGCTGAGGCTGGCGACGGCCTGGGCATCCTGGCCCGCCTCCTTCAGCGCAAGCCCTTGGTGATAGAGCGCGTCGGCGGCCAGTTTGTGCCTGGGGTGCTTCTCAACCAGCGAAGCGAATCGCCTGGACGCCTCGATGTGACGCTGAGCGCGCATGTCGGTCCATGCGAGTAGGTAGAGGGCGGACCCGGCCAGGTCTTCCGGGGGATTGCCGGCCAGCAACTTGGCGAGCAGCCCGGCCGCCTTGTCATCCTGGCCCTGGTTGAACCGCAACTGGGCCAGATCCAGCATGCCATGGGCGGTCCACTGCGAATCACGGGATTCGCGCAGCATCTGTTCGAGCGTGCGCTCGGCCGACTTTTCATCGCCGCCTCGCATCTGGGCAAGCGCCAGCTTGTACTGCGCCTCAGGGTTCTTGACCTTCGACCCATTCAGGTATGCGGTGAGCACGACCTGGGCGGTGCGAAAGTCGTTGCGCTGCAGCAGCGCATCGCCCAGGATCAGCAGGGCATCGGCGAGCGCCGGGTCGGCGGCGATGCGTTTGTCGGCCATCAGGGGCTGGAGCAATTGAACGGCCCGATCATGCTGGCCGGCCAAGTACGCCGACTGGCCTTGACGCACCTGGAATCGCAGGCGCGCATCGCGGTCGGCAGCTTCGGCAAGGCGGTTAAACGCCTTCTCAGCCTCGTCGTATTTCTTGAGCAGGAAGAGGTTTTCGGCATCGAGTTCGGCAGCCGCCTGTGCCAGTGTCATGGGCTTGTTGCCGGCAACTTGGCCGCAGAGCGCGTGGCTCTGCTCATACTGCCCCATCTTGTGCAGGCAGAATGCCTGGCGATAGATCGATTCCAGGGCCTGCTCATCC
>CAZMXI010000014.1:0-32119 GCA_964570205.1 uncultured Tepidisphaeraceae bacterium | reverse complement strand
TTTCGTGCGGAATTGCTCGAACTCCTTCGCGGCCTGGGGGTACTTCTCCAGACCGACGAGGCACAAGGCAAGCTGGAAGGCGATTTGCGGCGCGTTGGCGGGCGGCGGCACCTGCCGCGACAGTTCCAGCAGCGAGGACCGGGCGGCTTCGTACTTGCCCTGGGCCATATCGCACTGAGCGAGGGCGTATTTGGCGGTTGCCGCCCTGCCCAGGTCGCCCGGCCCAACCATCGCGAGAGTGCGTCTGGCGTCGTCGTACCGCGAGAGCGCCACCTGACAGAGGCCAAGCTGAAGACGGGCGGTCGGCGCGTGGGGACTCTTCTCAGCATCCGGCGACGACAGGAGAGTGGAGAACTCGCTGCCCGCTTCATCGAATTTACCCATTTTATAGAGCGCCAAGCCGAGGCTCAGGCGGGGGACATCCTGCCTCGCGGCCGGGGCGAGGCGGATCAATTGACGATAGATGCCGGCCGCATCGGACAGCCTCCCCTGGGCCTCGGCGGTCTGGCCCTTGAGGAGGGTCGCGTCGAACTGGTATGGGGAATTGGGGTGTCGTTTCAGGAGTTCATCCACGGCTTCAATAACAGCGGCATGGTCGCCAACAGCACTTCGCGACAGCGCCACAAAGTACAACGCTGTCGCTCGCTGGGCGCTCTGGGGGAAGTCGCGAAGGAACCCTTCGCCGGCCTGGCGCGCATCTGCTTGTTTTCCAGAGACAAACAGCAACTGGACCCGGTTCAGGGCAGCCGACTCGGCGTGCTTGCTGTCGGGGTGTTCTTTGAGCAGCCGTTCCAGGGCCACAAGGGCCCTGGCGTTGTCTTTCAGCATCAGGTAGCAGTGGCCAAGAACCGCGAGAGCCTCGTCGCGCTGCGGGAACTTGGCGTCATTAAGCACCTCGGCGATGAGCTTCGTCGCAACGTCATATTCCGTTAACCGATAGCGACAAAGAGCGAGCGCATAGCGAGCGGATACCGACTGGTCGTGCCTGGGATTCTGCTGGAGAAACTGCTCGTATTCCTCGGCGGCCATTTTGTAGAGCCCCCGGCCGTACTTTCCGGCGGCGGAGGCAAGCTGCTTGTCGGCGGCGGTGGGCTGTTCGGCTGCCCACGAACAAGGCGATGCCGTCTGTGTCAAGAAGAAGAGTGCTGCTGCCAGCCATCCAACGGCCCTGTCCATATTGACCTCCTGCGGCCCTCAACTGACACAAGATAGGGAGTGTATCTACGCTGAATATCGCCGACAGTCACGAAAGTTGCCAGGACATGGCGGGATTTCGATATTGAGAAGCCGGCAAGTGCAGTGCCCAGCCGGGGCGGGGCGTGTACCGGCAAGCGCCTTGGGTTATGATTCAGCCAACTGGAGCCCCCCATGACCCGAAAAACGAGCCCTTCCCGACGCCGTATCCTGTCCATGTCGGCCGCCGCGGCGGCGGGGGCAATCATGATTCCTTATGTGCATGCGGCCGAGCGCAGAGCGGTCCGGCCAGTGTGGAGGAAGAAGCCCTTTGGCAAGCTTCCCGACGGCTCTGTGGTCGATCTCTTTACCGCCAGCAACCCCGGCGGCATTGAGGTGAGCGTGATGACTTATGGCGCTACGCTCGTCAGCGTCAAGGCCCCCGACCGCGATGGCAAGCTCGACACCGTAACCCTTTATCTCGACACGTTTGAGGATTACCTCAAAGGCCATCCCCTCTTCGGCTCCGTCGTCGGCCGATACGCCAACCGCATCGCCAACGCCAGGTTCACGATCGATGAGAAGGAATACAAGTTGACCGCCAACTCCGGTCGGCATCACATTCACGGCGGCGGCGAGGGGGCATTACACCGGGTTCTCTGGACGGATAGCGGATCCTGGGATCCGGCAACCCAACCCGTAAGGTTGTCTTACAGGAGTCCCGACGGCCAGGATGGCTATCCTGGTAACCTTGACGTGCAGGTCATGTACTTCCTCACGCCTGACAATCAGCTCGGCATGGAGTATACAGCCACTACCGACAAGCCTACCCATGTCAATCTGACCAATCACGCCTACTGGAACCTGGCTGGGGCTGGCAGCGGCGATGCCCTCGGCCATATTCTCCAGATTCCGGCCGATCAGTACGTCGAGCCCGACAAGGACATGATCCCTACGGGCAAGCTGCTCAGCGTGGAAGGGACACCGCTGGACTTCCGCCAGCCGAAGACGATCGGCGAGCGGATCCAGCAGATCGACATCAAGAATTACGACCACTGTTACGTGCTCAAGCCGCAGGGCGACGAGCCGACGCTGGCAGCGCGCATCATCGAACCGAAGTCGGGGCGGGTGATGGAGGTTTCAACCACCCAGCCTGGCGTCCAGCTTTACACAGCGCGGCACCTGAGCGACCGCCTCAAGGCCGGCGGCAAGGCGTATGGGCCCTATCACGCCCTGTGCCTGGAGACGCAGCATTACCCCGATTCACCGAACAAGCCGCAGTTTCCCTCGACGCTGCTGCGCCCGGGCCAGGAGTATCGCCAGGTCACCATCCACAAATTCACCGTTCAGAAGTAGAAGGTATTGAGCATTTATCAGGAGATTCTTCATGCAACGCACCGTCATCGCTTCATTGGTCCTCGCCCTCTTCCTCGGCGGACTCGCCTGCGCTGCCGACAAGAGCGCTGCCACCCCGCTGCCGCCCGAGCCGGATGGCATGGTCAAGCTCTTCAACGGAAAGGATCTGACCGGCTGGGATGGCGACCCGCGCCTGTGGTCGGTGAAGGATGGCGCGCTGCGCGGCGAGACCACCGAGCAGATCAAGGCCAATGGCAACACATTCATCATCTGGAAAGACGGCACGGTGAAGGATTTCGAGCTGCGGTTCAGTTACCGCTGCTCGGCCAGCAACAACTCCGGAGTGCAGTATCGGTCGAAGCACATCACCGACGCCCGGAACAACAAGTGGGTTGTCCGCGGCTACCAGGGCGAGATCCGGAATGAGGTCAAGCTGCCGAACGTCTCAGGCTTCATCTACGATGAAGGCGGCAAGCGCGGCCGGCTTCTGCTGGTCGGCGAGAAGGCCGTGTGGGAAGACGGTAAGAAAACATCCCTTGGCACGGTGTGCACGGCCGAGGAGTATGCCAAGGCCTTCAAGCTCGACGGCTGGAACGAATATGTCATCATCGCGAAGGGCAACAACATCAAGCAGTATGTGAACGGCGTGCAGACGGTGGACTTCACAGACAACCAGCCGGAACTGGCGTTGAAGGAAGGGATCATCGCCCTGCAGCTTCACGCGGGCAAGCCGATGTGGGTTGACTTCAAAGATATCCGGCTGAAGCAATACGATGCGAAGTAGGAAGATTGCTTTTCAACAAGCGGCAAACGCCCCAACCGGCCCGGTGGAGGACGGCTGGGGCGTTGCTGTAATCCGGCGGGTCCCGCATTATCCGGGGAAACCGCCATGGAGGGTGCCGGCTTCGGGCCTGCCAGCACCGCGGATGCGGCGCGTTCACCTCCGAACACCCTTCTCCTTGCCCCGACCGGGCAGCGCCGCATATATGGAGAAGGACCCGGGCGATCAGCTTGCCAACCGACCGGTTCCCGGATCCTTCCGCCCGACCACAACTGTTTAATATCATTTCGGCCCGCCGGGACAATCCCCCCATTTGAGGGAGGAGGCACTGGCCGATGTCATCACTGTGTGTACAATTTCGCCCTCATCGAAGGATGGGCGATCATGAGCAAATCCACGCACCTGCGGCTGCGAGATATGCGCGGCGTCTTCAGGCTGATCTTTGAGGTCCAGGACATCAGCGAGCGCCATGCGAACACAGCGATCTGGCGACGGCATCTGGCGGAGGGATTGCAGCAGTTGCTGGGCGCCAGCCAGGTGGTGTGCCACCACTGGGGCCAGTTCACGCCTGCGGGAGATGTTCAGTTGCTGGAAGTGTCGCATTGCGGCTGGAACAGCGCAAAGGCAATGCGGTACTGGCACGAGCAGGCCACAGCGCATGGTTTCCGGGCAGAGCCGCTGACCGACCGAATGAGCCGAATGACCGCCCGGGCCGGCGTCTGGCCGCGACGGTCGCTGATCAGCGACCGCGAGTGGGAGCGATCGGACGTCATTCGCGGCATGGTGGATATCTGCGAATTTGATGATGTCCTGGCAGCGCTCTTCCGACTCCGCACCGATGATCAGGTAAGCGGGCTGGCATTGAACCGCCGCCGAGGCGACGGCCGGTTCTCCGTGCGAGATCTGCGCATGCTGCGGTTGCTGAACGGCGAACTGCATCGGATCTATTCCGAGGGGAAGCTGCGTATGATGGGCGAACAGGCATCGGCGCTCGATGAGCGGGCCAGGCTGCCGCAACGATCACAGCAGGTGCTCGAACTGCTGCTGAAGGGGCAAAGCCTGAAAGAGGTTGCCGGGAATCTGAGCCTGAGCCGGCACACGGTCAACGACCACGTCAAGGTGATCCATCGCACGCTCGGCGTCAGCACGCGGGCGGAGTTGCTGGCTCACTGCCTGGGAGTCCGGCCGCAGAAGCGCACATGAACGGGAGCTCAAGTGCAGACGCCGCCGGTCAGCCGCTGCAGGGTCTCATGGAGCCGCCGGAAGCTGACGGGTTTGATCAGGTGTTCGGCGAAGCCGGCAGCGCGGCTCCGCTCAATGTCCTGGCTTGAGCCGTATCCGCTGACAGCAATGCCGCAGATGTCCTTGCCCGATGCGACGAGTCGGCGCATCAGGTCGTGGCCGGTGCCGTCGGGCAACCCCAGGTCGCTGATCACGATCCGGAACTCGCCACAGGCGACAGCCTCAATGGCCGACGACACGGTATGGACGGTGTGCACTTCGTAACCTTCGGCCGTAAGCAGCCTGGACATGAGCCTGGCGGTGTCCACATGATCCTCAACCAGCAGGATGCGCAGCCGGGGCTGTCGGTCGGCGCGGCCTTCGGGAACCTGGCCACCCGCCGGCAAATCCTGGGCAATGGGCAGCGACACGGTGCGATTCGCGAGCGGCAGATCGACGTAGAATGTGGTGCCGCGGCCCGTGCCGGCACTGTGCGCCCGGACTGAACCGCCATGCATCTGAACGATGGCGCTGCTGATGGCCAGGCCAAGCCCCAGGCCGCCGAACTGCCGGGTTATCCTGCCGTCGCCCTGCTCGAATGGTCTGAAAAGTCGGGGCAGGAGTTCGGGTTCGATGCCGATGCCGCTGTCATTGACTTCGATGATGACAGCCCCGTTCATCCTCGACAGTCGAATGGCAATGGAGCCGCCGGCGGGCGTGAACTTGACGGCATTCTTGATGAGATTCCAGAAGACCTGGTGGAGTCGGGCGGAATCGCCGGTTACGAACATGGGCTCGCCGACGGACTCGATGGCAAGCCGCTGGCCCTTAGCATCCACATCAATGGAACAGATGCGGGCTGCATCGCGCACGACGTTGCCGATGTCCACGGGCCGTCTCTCGATGTCGAGCTTTCCGCGAGAAATGCGGGTGAGGTCCAGCAGATCGTCGATCAACCGCGTCTCCAGGCGGACGTTGCGGTGAATCATCAGCAGGTCGTCCCGCACATCGTCGGGCAGGCGGACGTCCTCTTTAAGGACTCCGGCCGCGGCGAGGATGGGTGTCAGCGGCGTGCGCAGTTCGTGGCTGAGGGCGGCCAGGAACTGGTCCTTGGCGGCGTTGGCCTGCTCCGCAGCGGCTTTGGCGGCAGTAAGTTCCTCGGCGGCTCGGCGAGCCGCGGCAATATCGTTCACCAGCACGACAAAGCCGCGGACACCACCCGTCTCGTCGCGATCGGGCGTGTAGGTCACGTGCACCCATCGGGGGCCACCGTCGCGGTAAGGAAGCTGCATTTCGTACGAGACATGTTCGCCGGCCAGGGCGCGGGCCATGTATGGCCGCACCCTTTCCCATGCGGCCTCGCCAAGGATGTCCCTGACCGGGCGACCCTTGATTTCCGCTGGCGAGAGGCCAAACCATCGTTCGTAGGTTTTGTTCGCCAGGCGGTAGCAGTAGTTCGCGTCAATATAAGAGATCAGCGCTGGCACTGCATTGGTGATGAGCTGAAGCTGCTGTTCGCCATCCCGCAGCGCCTGTTCGGCCTGGCGTTTCTCAGTGATATCGGCAACAACGCCAACCAGGCGCAGGGGATGCAGCGATTCGGACAGTTCGAACTGTCCCGAGAACTCGATCCATCGCAGTTCGGAGTCATTTCGGCGCCTGATGCGGCAGATAGTGCGGAACATGCCGCCCCGGCGCACGACATCCGCCATCTCGCGCAGGAACGGATCCGCATCATCCGGATGAAGGGCGGTGGCCAGAAGCCCCTCGGGCGTCAGCGGGCCATCCTCCTCCGATTGGCCAAAAATCTCGTACATGCGCCGGTTTTCCCAGACCACCCGGCCGGTTGCGCCATTCCACTCGAACACCCCCAGATCGGCCGCCGCCGTGGCCAGAGTAAGCCGACGCTCGCGGTCGAGCAGCCCCTGTCGGGCCAATACCTGCTCGGTCACATCCGCCAGCGTGAGGACCAGCTTGCGAACCACCCCATCCTCGCGGACCGGCACGAGGCTCCAATCCCAGTAACTCACGCCCCGCTTGGGGTCATGGGCGTACGTAAACGGCTTGGCGGCGACAAAACACGGATGGCCCGTCTCAACCACGCGGCGGAATATCGCCTCATTCTCCGCGTTCGGGAACAGATCAAAGTGGTTCTTTCCGGGGAAGAAGCCGCCGTCGCGGCCATCGGCCTCGGCGTACGCCCGGTTGACGAGGATAAAATTGAAGTTCTCGTCCAGACACGCGACGAGCACGTGGGTGCTGTCGAGGACGGCCGCGAGCACCTCGCGGGCGCTGCGGGCAGCCTGCTCCGTCCGCCGATGATGGCGGCTTTCCATGATTGACCAGCGCCCCTGTCGGCGGATCAGCGCCACTTCATGGTTGTTGACAATATCGATCAACTCCGCCGCATCATGCCTACCCCCCCGGTAAGTGCAGACAGCCAGCATGGGCATGGACACGATTTCATCGTTGACCGTCGCCTCGTATTCGCAGAAGCCCGTCCATTGATCGTGACCAAGCCATGCCGTATCGCCCGTGACGCGCAGGCCCGCAAAGCCTCGGACCTCCGCCGTAGCCAATTTCTCCCGCCAGCTCCTCATGAGCCCCAGTGGATCGATTCGGGCCCCGCCCGCATGGTGCTCGGCAGCATCAATGAACTCCATCTGGCCGGTCTGGATGCGCCGATCCAGGTCCGGCACCTGCTCCGCCAAGGCCGCTCTGGCATCCGACATGGGGAGCACGCCTGAAGTGATCCAGACACAGGCCTCGCCATCCGCCAGCCCCTGACGCAGATAGGGAACGAGCACCTCCAGTAGATCCTGCCTGGTGTCATAAAGCTGGCACATGTGCGTGCCCCACGGCACATCTCCAACGATGTCGAGCCCGAAACGACGCATATGTGGATCCACACTTCCCCAGGCTGCCATCAATCATCAATATGAACAGGATATGTCATACCTGACAAGGCCTAAAAAGGGACCGGCGGCTCCGAATTGAGTCCCGAGCCCCTGTCGTCCATGGATCGTGCCGGGGATGACTCAACCGCCCGCCGCTATGGCCCCGTGCAGCTCCGGATATTCAAATGGCATGCTCCGCCCGGCGACTCCGGCTATTCCCATGGCGCATTGATGGGCGGCCGGCGAGAGCACTGGAGATACGGCGTTTCAGTGGACCCGCAACCCAACTCGGTCACCTGCGGAGACCGGGCAGCACCCCAGCCATCGCGGCGGCAAAGCTGCGACCCGCCGGGTTCCGCTAATTCACTTTCTTCGGGCGGATCGTTGCAATCCAGAGATTGGCGCGGCCGATGGTGCCATCCTCGGCTTTCATAAGCCGCGCCAGCGCCTCGCTGGCCTCCGTCAGGTCTGAGTTGGAAAGAGAGTAGAGCCGTTCGAAAACCGGGCGGGCCTCCTTCACGCGGTCGGCCAGAAGCAGGAGGTTGCCCCGTGCCATCAGACTCTGGGCATCTTCTCCGGTGACCTTTGCCATCGCTTCGTTGAAGACCTTGGGATCGACCTTGATGCTGTCGAGGACGGTACTGCGCTGGATGGGCATCGTGGCGGGTTGGGCGGCGCCCATCACGTCGGCGCCAGCCATCTGCTCCTCGCGGAACCGGTTGAACATCGCCACGTCGGTCGGCCTGGCGGCATTGATGCACTGGGCCACAGTCAGAATGGCCTCGGCGGTGCCGACCATGCTAGCCACGTTGAACAGGCTCTTGGACTCGGCGAGGGCCTGCTCGGCCTTGCCCAGGGCAATCAGCGCGTCAATGCGCAGTTTCAGCAACGACTCAATCTCACGAGTCTGGGCCGTTTGTGCCAGAATGCCCTCCAGAGCCAGATCGGTGATTTCCTGGTTCATCTGGTTGGCCTGCAAGGAGCGTATGAAATGGCCGCGCAGTTCGTAAAGCCCACGGGTCCGCATGCGCTCCCGGATGGATTCCATCGCCTGCTTGATCCGGGCAGGGTCCTTGCTGCCGAGATGGTCGACGATTTCTGCGACGATCTCCTGATCCGGCCGAGGCCTGGGCGCACGCTCGGCCTGGGCGGCGCAAAGAAGCGCCGGCCCGGCGGCGGATATCGTCATGGCAACAACGAGAGAACGCATCAGGTACATGGGCACTCCTCCCTGCACAAGGTTTCACTTCGGCTTGGCCGACTCCAACTGGGACGGGATACGCGCTGCATCGAGGCCGGCCGGATGCGGCTGCGACGCATTTCTCTGCCACGGCACAATGGCTGGCTCCACCTTGGCCGGCTCCGGTCGGTTCCAGTCTCGCCTGGCGAGGATGCGCGGCACTTCGGCCGGATACAGCCGCACGCGACGCAGGGCGGACATGTCTCGCTGCCAGGGCAAGACAGCAGGCCGTAACATGACGGGCGTTGGACTGGCCGGATCGTGCCGGACGGGAATCCGGGGCACCAAGGCCGGCCGAAGCCTGAGCGGATGTATGGCGAGCGGGCGATCGACCAGCGGCGTGTTGGAGTCATCCGACTCCGCAAAGCGCACCCAAGGCACCTGGGCCGGCTGAAGATATCGTGGCTGGACAAAGCGCATCCGCCGGAGGTGCCGGCCACGCGATCCATCGGCGACGAGCACGACCTCTTCCGGCTGGAGGTGGTCCCTCGCCTGATACAGAATCCAGGCGGCCAGTAGCAGCACGGTCACCACAGCCACGAGGATGGCAATCGCTCTTCGCCAGAACACGCCGATGCTCCCTGATCCCGTCGGCCGACGATACGGCCGACAGTATCTCTACATCAGCCAAATGCACGCGTTGCCGGCGGGAGCTTTCACAACCGGGCAATTTCGACCTAAGATGTAGGATTCGCCGGCTTCGCAGCCCGCGTGCCGGCCAAAGGAGATGCGGCATTGAATAGTCGACCGAGTTTTCTCGAACTGGGCCAACGCCGCGTCGTCGTACTTGACGGCGCGATGGGCACCAGCATCCACACCTATGACCTGGATCTCAACCGCGATTGGCTGGGGCATGAGAACTGCTCGGAGATCCTGACAGAGACCCGTCCGGACGTCATCCAGGAAATTCACGAGAGCTTTCTGGCGGTGGGTTCGGATGCCGTCGAAACCAACACGTTCGGCGCCAACAGGATCGTCCTGGCCGAGTTCGGCATCGCCGACAAGACCTTCGACCTGAACCGGCGGGCGGCACAGATTGCCCGGCGGGCATGCGCCAAGTTCGAGACGCCGGACCGGCCGAGATATGTCGTTGGCTCGCTCGGTCCGGGAACCAAGCTCGTCAGTCTCGGCCATACCACGTGGGATGCGATGCTCGAAAGCTACGCCGAGCAGTGCCGGGGTTTGCTGGCCGGCGGCGTGGACTTGTTTCTCATCGAGACGGTGCAGGACCTGCTTCAGGCGAAAGTAGCCATCAATGCGGCGACGGCGGCCATGGCCGAGGCCGGCGTCGAGTTGCCCATTATCGTGCAGGTCTCGATGGACACCCAGAACAAGATGCTGCTGGGGTCCGACATCTCGGCCGTCGTGGCGTCGATCCTGCCTTACGATCGCGTGGCCTGCCTGGGACTGAACTGCGCCACCGGCCCGGCCGAGATGAGCGAGCATATCCAGTATCTCAGCCAGAACTGGCCGGGACTCATCAGCGTGCTGCCGAACGCGGGCATTCCTTTGATGATCGACGGCCAGACGCACTTCCCGCTGGTGGCAGGCGACTTCGCAACGGCGATGCTGCGATTCATCCGCGATTTCAGGGTAAACATTGTCGGCGGATGCTGCGGCACCACTCCTGCCCATATCAAGGCGCTGGTTGACGCACTGCAGTCCTCCGGCGACTTGCGGGACCCTGGTCCGCGATCATTGAATCTTCGGGCCCAGGTCTCCAGCCTGAGCACAGCCGAGGACATCCGCCAGGACACCAGCTATCTGATCATCGCCGAGCGCACCAACACCAACGGTTCCCGGCAGTTCAAGCGGCTGCTTCAGGAGGAAGACTGGGACCACCTGGTCTCGATGGCGCGGGATGAGGTGCGGGATGGCTCACACCTTCTGGATGTATGCGTGGATTTTGTCGGGCGGGATGGCGTGCGCGACATGCACGAGGTTGTCAGCCGGTTCGTGCGGCAGATTCCCGTGCCGCTGATGCTCGACAGCACGAACCCGGATGTGATGGAGGCCGGGCTGAAGCTGGCCGGCGGGCGATGCATCCTGAACTCGATGAACCTGGAAGATGGCGAGGAACGGATCGCGAATATCTGCGGCCTGGCGAAGAAGTACGGGGCGGCGGTCGTCGCCGGCACGATCGACGAAGACAAGCAGAATGCCATGGCCCGGACGGCTCAGCGCAAGCTATCCATCGCCAGGCGCATTCACGAGCTGGCGGTCGATCGGCACGGCATGCGCAGCGAGGACATCCTGTTCGACCCGCTGGTGCTCCCCATCTCGACGGGCATCGAGGAAGATCGCCGCAACGCCCTGGAGACCATCGAAGGCGTGCGCCTGATCAACCATGAACTGCCTCGCTGCCACACGCTTGTGGGGTTGTCGAACGTCAGCTTTGGGTTGAAACCAGCCGCCCGGGTGGTGCTGAACAGCGCCTTTCTGCACGAGCTGATCGAGGCCGGGCTGACCGGAGCGATCGCGCACGCATCCAAGATCCTGCCGCGCAATCGGATTTCCGACGAGCAGTGGAACGCCGCGCTGGACCTGATTTACGACCGGCGGCGCGAGAGCTTTGACCCGCTCACGCATTTTGTCAGCCTGTTTCCGGATGAGAAGGGAGCGCCAGCCGCATCCGTCGCCCAGGACAACCTCAGCATCGAGGAGAAGCTGAAGCGCCACATCATCGACGGCGAGAAGCGAGATCTGATGGCGCACCTGGATCAAGCGCTCACGCAATTCAAGCCCCTGGACATCATCAACAACATCCTTCTGGAAGGAATGAAGGTGGTGGGCGAGCTGTTCGGATCGGGGCAGATGCAGCTTCCGTTCGTGCTTCAAAGCGCCGAGGTCATGAAGGCGGCTGTGGCCCACCTCGAGCCGCACATGGAGAAGGCCGGCGGCCAGAGCAAGGGCACCATCGTGCTGGCCACGGTCAAGGGCGATGTTCACGACATCGGCAAGAACCTCGTAGACATCATCCTCACCAATAATGGCTACACGGTGCACAACCTGGGCATCAAGCAGCCCATCGGCGAGATACTCAAGGCGTTTCACGAAAAGAAGGCTGACGCTGTCGGCATGTCGGGCCTTCTGGTCAAGAGCGTGGCCGTGATGAAGGAGAATCTGGAAGAGCTCAACGCCCAGGGCATCAGCGCGCCCGTGCTGCTGGGCGGGGCAGCGCTCACCCGGGACTATGCCGAGGATGACCTGGCCGGCATCTACAATGGCCCGGTGCTCTACGGCAAGGATGCCTTCGAGGGCCTGCACATCATGGATCACATCGCCGGCGGCCGGCTCCAGGCGATCGTCGATGAACAGCGAAAGCGGGCTCGGCGGCGCAAGGAGCTGCGGGCGAGGGCGGTCAAGCCGCAGTCCGATCTGGCCGATGCACCGCCGATCGCGAAGGACAATCCCGTTCCCGTGCCGCCGTTCTGGGGCCGTCGCGTGGTCGGCGAACTGCCGGTCAGGCACCTCTTTCCGTATATCAACCCCGTCGCTCTGATCGTCGGCCAATGGGGCTTCAAGCGCAAAGGCCTCAGCGAGGCCGATTACGAGCAACTGCTCAACGAAAAGGCCCGCCCGGTCTTTGGCCGGCTCCAGCGGCAGGCCGAGGAGGATGGGCTGCTTGGGCCCAAGGTCATCTACGGGTACTGGCCTGTGCAATCGCAGGGGAATGATGTGATCGTCTACGATCCGGCCGGCGCGCGTGATGGGGCTGCGTTTGCGCCCCGCCAGACGCCTCGCGAGCTGCTGCGATTCACCTTCCCGCGGCAGCAGGGCCGGCGTCGGCTGTGCATTTCGGACTTCTTCAGGTCGGTTGAATCCGGCCAGTTCGACGTGATGGGGGTCCAGCTCGTCACCGTGGGCGATCACGCCACCGAAGTCGCCGAATCGCTCCGCAAGGCCGACAAGTATCAGGAGTACCTCTTCCTGCACGGCTTCGGGGTGGAATCGGCCGAAGCGCTGGCCGAACTATGGCACAAGCGCATGCGCCAAGAGCTTGGCTTCAGCAGCGAGGATGCCCCCCGCATCGAGGATCTGTTTCACCAGAAGTACCGGGGCAGCCGATACTCATTCGGCTATCCCGCGTGCCCCAATCTTGAAGACCGCCGGCTGATCGTCGATTTACTGCGGCCGGGCGATATCGGCGTGAGCCTGACCGAAAACTTCATGCTGACGCCGGAACAGTCGACGGACGCGATCGTCGTGCACCACCCGCAGGCCAAGTATTTCGACGTGTGACCCGGCCGGGACGCTACGCCACGCCCAGGATCTTCGCCGCTCCTTCGCCAATCGTGGCCGGGCTTTCGGCAACGGCAATGCCCGCATCGCGCAGGGCGTTGATCTTGGACTCGGCCGTGCCTTCGCCGCCGCTGATGATCGCGCCGGCATGCCCCATGCGCCGGCCGGGCGGAGCGGTGCGGCCGGCAATGAACGCCACCACCGGCTTCTTCACATACTGCCTGATGAACGCCGCGGCGGCCTCCTCGTCGGTGCCGCCGATCTCGCCGATCAGGATGATCGCATCCGTCTCGCTATCGCGGTTGAACATGTCCAGCAGCTCGATGAAGTTCAGCCCTTTCACCGGGTCGCCGCCGATGCCCACGCAGGTCGTCTGGCCAATGCCGCGCGTCGAGCACTGCCAGACGGCTTCGTAGGTAAGCGTTCCCGAACGCGAGATGATGCCCACCTTCCTGCCCGACTTGGCCTGTTTGGCCGGCGTGTGGATGTAACCGGGCATGATACCGATCTTGCATTCGCCGGGCGTGATGATGCCGGGGCAATTCGGGCCAATGAGCACACTCTTGGGGTGCTCCTTGAGGTAGGCCCTGACCTTCACCATATCCAGCACGGGAACGCCTTCAGTGATGGCGACGATGATCCTGATGCCCGCGTCGGCCGCCTCCATGATCGCGTCTGCCGCGAATGGCGGCGGCACAAAGACCATGGTGGCGGTGGCATTGGTCGCCTCGACGGCCTGCCGCACCGTGTCAAAAATCGGCAAACCGTTGGGGTCTTTCTGGCCGCCCTTGCCGGGGGTGACGCCGCCGACCATCTTCGTGCCGTAATCCAGGCACTGGCGGGTATGAAAGGCCCCTGCCGAACCGGTAATCCCCTGGCAGATGACCCGCGTGCGCTTGTTGACGAGAATGCTCATGAGTCTGTGGTTCCTTCCGAGGCTCAGAAGAATATAGGGCAATGATGGCGGGGGCAAGAAGTGCGAAAAGACCGCCAACGGCACCAAGCAGCGAAGCCCAGCGCAACAAAAAGAGCCGACGGATTGAAGAAAGCGGGGGGGAACTTTCTTCGAGGAGGAAGCCGTCGGCCCACTGGCTGCATTTTAGTCGCCATCATGAGGTCACGCAAAACGATTTTCGCCGGATTGCGCCAAATTTATCCGCCATCACTTTCTCCGGTCCGGCAAGGGGGCCCTCACCTCAGGATGTCGTCGCCTGCGGATGGTCATCCCGCACCATAGGAAGATCAGCCGCGGCGGCGTTCGACTGCACCTGCTTCTCATCCTTGCAGCCGGGGATCACGCACGTCACCGCTGGGTGCTGCAGGCACCAGGCCAGCGCCCATTGCGCCATCGGCACGCCCGGCGGGACTTCCCCTTGCCGGATTTCCTGCGCCTGCCGGATTCGCTCGGAGACTCTGTGCGGATCCTGTGTGTTTCGGAAGTCATTGGTCGGGAAGGTATCGCCGGGTCGGTACTTGCCCGACAGCAGCCCGCTGGCCAGCGGCACCCGCGCCAGCACGCCCAGGTTCTGCCGCTGGCAGCTTGGCAGAACCGCCTCTTCGGCGGCGCGATCGAGCCGGTTGTAGATCACCTGGATCGCCTCAACGCCCGCCGCCGAGGCGCCCTCCGTCTGGTGCATGTTGTCCGGCGGCGAGATCGAACTGCCGATATGTCGGATTTTGCCGGCCTGTTTCGCCCTGGCGAGGGCATCGCGGACGGCCTGGTCGTCAAATTCGCTGTTGCGGACCGAGTGATACTGGTACAGGTCGATATAGTCGGTGCGCAAGGCGCTCAGCGACCGCTCAAGCTGCTGCATGACCTCGGCCGCCGAGCGAGGCTCGGACCGCTGCATGAAGCCGAGGTATCGGTGGCCGAATTTCGTGGCGATGATCCATCGGCCGCGCTGGGCGTGAATGGCGTTGCCGATCAGGGACTCGGAGAGGTGGTCGCCGTAGCACTCGGCGGTGTCGATGAAGTTGATCCTCAGGTCGGAAGCGAGGCGGAGGATGCCATCGACTTCCTGCTGGGTGAAATCCTTGCCCCATTCGCCGCCGAACTGCCACGTGCCAATGCCGATGACCGAGACGCGGAGCCCGGTTTTGCCAAGAGTGCGGTATTTCATAACGGCTATTCTGCCATGAACTCGCCCCCGCTGAGCACACCGAAAAGAACCTTGCCTCACGCCGTTACGAGATCTCCAGCGTCTGCCCGGCGGAGAGAGTGATGGGCTCGTCGAATGCGAGGACATTCCCGGCCGAGGGCTTTGCGCCCACACGCTGGGCGCCGATGCTCGCGCGCGATGGCCTGAAGGAGACGCGCGCCTCGCTCAGCGGCAGTTGGCCGGACTTGATCTCGATCGAGGCTCGCCCACCAGCCTGCCGCAGCATGCCCCAGGCCGAGTCGACGCTGAAGAAGCAGGCGAAGTTATCGCCGTGGATGCGCGGGGCGAAGCCGATCGCCCGTCGCGGCGCTGAGTACGAAAAATCGCTCAACGCCAACAATAGCGAATAGGCGGCCATCGACCGCGCATAGTGGTTGCCGCATTCAAATTCGTTCCAGGGGTTGCGGCGCTCGCCGGTATGCCGGTCGCGGACGCCTTTGACGATCGCCAGGCCTTCATCCACCAGCCCCTCGTAGATCATGTGGCTTGCCACCTGGTACTCGATGCCGCACCAGACCTCGTCGGAATAGGGGAACGGCAGCGCCGGGCGCTCGCCCCTGGGCCAGGTGCACAGCAACAGCCCCGCCTCATCGTTCACGGCATAGATGCGCTGGGCGTTGGAATGCTCCGACAGGTCCGCCCGCCAGTTGTACTTGAAGATCGAGGCCATCGTCTTGCGGATGTTCGCCGGGTCAAACAGATCTCCCAGCCGCAACATGCGCGCGTACCACTGGCCGATCATCTGGTCCGACAGGCATCCCTTGCCGTACTGGTACTTGGGATAATTGGGGTTGTTGGGATCTGCCGATTGCCCGCCCATCGAGATATTGGACCCGTGGGAAGCATGCTGGGCGGCATCCAGCCGCACATCCTGGATGTAGTATTCGCCGTTGAAGAGGATCTGGTCCATCTTTCGGCCGCCCAGGTCGATCAGGTGGCGGTAGGTGCGAGCGGCCTGGAAATCCTGGAGGTGCTTGGCCATCTCCTCGGCAGCGCGAAGGGCCGCCAGGTAGAAGCTGCCCATCATTGTGTTCGGGCCATAGAACTCTATGTCGTAGGTGTTGTGCTGCACGCCCTCCATCACGCCATCGTGGTCGCGGTCCCAGTAGAGCCAGGCATACTCCAGCGCCTTCTTCACGCCCGGCCAGATCGCGCGCAGCCACGCATCGTCGCCGCAAATCTGCCATTCCCGGTAGAGCTTGAGTATCCCGCCCATCTGCCCATCCGCCGCCGGATGGAAGTCGGCCTTGGGGACGGTGCCCAGCGGCAGCGGCATGCGGAATGTCATGTGGCCGTCGCCGTGCAGGTTCCAGGCATAGTCGGCGTCCCGGATCGAGCGCTCGAGGCTCGGGAACAGATAGGGCAGCGTCTGGGCGTAGTTCCACACGTGCGTGCAGGTGCCCTCGCAGCAGCCGGAGGCCGGGTGACAGCCCTCCCAGCCATAGAACGTGCCATCCGTCAGGCGCACGCAGGTGGTGGTCTTCAGGATCGATATCTGCGACGAGACGGCATCCATCACCGACTCGGGCAGCGTGCTGGAGAACAGCGCATCGGCGAAGTCGCGCGTATGCCCCTCAAGCCGCCGGGCATTCTCGCCCACGTATTCGGCCACCGCGACGGCATCCGCATGGCGCGTGGCGTAGTGGTTCTTCCACGTGGCGTTGGGCGCCCGCCAGTACATCTGGAAATTGGGAATGTGCCAGGCGATGCAGATGGTCAGGGTCTCGGTCTTCCCGGGCGCGACGGTCGCCCGCAGGCCGATCGAGCCGACATCGGCGCCTCGCTCGACAGTGGCCGGCATGCGGTCCTGCTCCAGCGCGCCCCGCGCCATCTGGTCCCAGAACCGCTGGAGGCTGTCAAACCATGCGCCTCGGAACCAGTGCGTCTGCACTTCGATGTCGCGGTGCGTCGTCGCCAGGCAGAGCGTGCCATAGCGCGGCGAGTCGGCCGGGAGCTTGGTATTGGACATCTTCAGCCCGCGGACCGACTTGCCCTCGAAATACTCGACCAGCCCATTGCCGAGTTCCGGGTGGTTGATGCGGTTCTGCAGGTTGGCCGCCAGGTTTGCCTGGATCGGCTCATCGGTCGGGTTGGTCAGATGAAACCTGAAAATGGCGATCGGCAGCCCCGAGTCATCGGGATTGAGCGGGATGAACGGGTTGTAGGCCTCCATCGCCACCTTCAGGGGCATCTTTGGATCATCGAGCTCCAGACGGGCGAACGGGAACTGCCCGATGAACCGCGCCTGCCGGAAATGCGGCAGGCCAGCGCCGTTGGCGCGGGTGATGCCCGTGCCCTGCTCGGTGAAGTTGACGCCGGCCACCGGGCCCTGCACGACCCGCGTCACCGGGGCGTTGTTTCCCTTGCGGGCATGCAGCGTGAAGAAGGTGTAGTCGAACATCAGGCCCTTGGATGGCCTGTTGAATATCTCGAAATCGCGAAGCTGGCCCCATCCGCCCAGCGAGATCGAGCCGGTCCCGATGCCGCCCAGTGGAAAGGCGATCTCGTCAAGCTGACGCCCGGTATACACGCGGGGCTTGCCGACCCTGAAAAGCTCTTCGCGACTGTAAGG
Source organism: uncultured Tepidisphaeraceae bacterium (assembly GCA_964570205.1). Taxonomy (GTDB): domain Bacteria; phylum Planctomycetota; class Phycisphaerae; order Tepidisphaerales; family Tepidisphaeraceae; genus CAZMXI01. The sequence continues at coordinate 14,478 of CAZMXI010000014.1, read as the reverse complement.
AATGGATGATGTGGACTGCATGGCCGAGAATCATATCAGCCGGGCAGCCCAGGCAGAAGCACCAGACGACATCCGCCGCGACTGGATCAGAGATGAATCGCCCGCCCCGCCGCGACGCCGGCGGCTTCCATGATCACCTCGGACAGCGTGGGGTGCGGGTGCATGGCCGAGAGAATCTCCTCCTCCGTCGCCTCCACGTGCCGCGCCAGCACCAGCTCCGAAAGCAGCTCGGTCACGCTGTCGCCAATCATGTGCACACCCAGCAGTTCACCGTATTTGGCGTCGAAGATCAGCTTGACGAATCCATCGGTATGCCCGGCCGCCAGCGCCCGGCCAGAGACAGTGAAGGGGAACTTGCCCACCTTGACGTCGCGGCCCTGGGCCCGCAGCTTCTTCTCGGTCATGCCCATGCTGGCCACCTGCGGGTGCGTGTAGGTGCAGCCGGGGATGAACCGGTAGTCTATTTCGTGGTCGGACACGCCGCAGATGCGTTCGACGCAGTCGACGGCCTCGTGGTGCGCGACATGCGCGAGGTCCGGGTGGCGATATCCCGCCATCGACGAGGTTTCGTGGAACTGGATGTTGATGCAGTCGCCGATCGCCCAGACGCTTTCCAGGTTCGTGCGGTACTTCTGATCGACCTTGATGCGGCTCTTCTCCATCAACAGCCCGGCCTCGGGCAGGGCCACGCCGTCGGTGTTGCCCGTGACGCCGATGGCGACCAGCGCCAAGTCGGCATCGACCGTCTGCGCCGACTCGCCGGAAAGCGTCAGCCGCACACCACCCTCGATCTTCTCGATCTTGTCGGTCCTGGTCTTCAGGTGGACTTTCATGCCGCGCTTGCCGAACAGTCGCGCCAGGGCGATGGAGATGTCCTCATCCTCGTTGGGCAGGAGCTGCGGCATCATCTCGACAATCGTCACCTCCGTGCCCAGCGAATTGTAGATGTCGGCGAACTCGCACCCGATGGCGCCCGCGCCGATGACCGCCAGCCGCTTGGGAACTCGGGTCAGCGTCATCGCCTCGCGGCTGGTGATGATCGTCTCGCCGTCGAACGGCGCAAACGGCAGCGGAGTCGGCTTGGCGCCCGTGGCGATAATGATGTGGTCGGCCGACACGTCGCGCGCGCCAGTGCGGCTTATGATGCGCACCCGGTGCGGCGCCACGAGCTGGCCCGTGGCCAGCTCGTGCTTAACCTCGTACTTGCGGAACAGGTGGCCGATGCCCTTGGCGAGCTTGTCGGCCACATCGCGGCTGCGGGCGATGATCGCCGGGAAGTTGACGGTTACCTGCCCCAGCGTGACGCCATGCTCGGGCGCCTGCGTGCGCACCCGACGCACAAACTCGCTGTCCTCCAGCAACGTCTTGGTGGGGATGCACCCCCAGTTCAGGCATGTGCCGCCAAGGTTCTCCTTCTCGATGCAAAGCACGCGCTTCTTGAGCTGGCCGGCACGAATGGCTGCGGCATAGCCGCCCGGACCGCCGCCGATGACGATAACATCAAACGTGGAAGGGGGTTGTGTGGGCATGGATTCAGTCGCCAGTGGTAATTTGCGGGCCGCGCCGGCGCTATACAAGCAGCATCGCCGGTTCTTCAAGCATGCTCTTCAGCGTAATCAGGAACTCCGCCGCCGTCGCGCCGTCCACCACGCGATGATCGGCCGACAACGTCAAGGTCATCATGGTCCGGGCGACGATCTTGTCACCCTGGGCCACCGCGCGCTTCTCGGCCGAGCCGACGGCGAGAATGCCGACTTCCGGCGGGTTGATGATCGCGCTAAACTCGCGAATGCCCTGTGAGCCAAGGCTCGTGATGGTGAACGTCGCCTCGGACTGCTCCTCGCGGCGGAGCCGCTGGTTGCGAGCGCGTTCGATCAGGTCGAGGCTGCGGGCGCGGATCTCGCGCAGACCCATCTGGTCAACGCCGCGCAGGACCGGAACGATCAGCCCGTCGGGAATCGCCACGGCGATCCCCAGGTTCACGTCGCCATACTGAGTCGCCTCGCCCTTCTCGGCGTTGAAGCGGGCGTTGATCGCGGGATGGGCCAGCAGCGAGGTTGCCACAGCCTTATAAATGAAGTCGGCGATCGAGAGCCGCACATTCTCCTTCTCCAGCTTCTTATTGACGCGCTGCCGCGCGGCCAACAGCTCTTCCACATCCACATCCAGCGTCTCGTAGAAATGCGGAACGAGCTGCTTGGATCGCTGCAGAGCCATGGCAATGGCCGAACGCATCTTGGTCATCGCCACCGTCTTCGTCTGACCGCGGGCCACGATCGGGGCGAACTGCGGGGCGGCGGGCGATGCCTTCGTGGGCGCGGCTGTCGACGCGGCGCTTGGGGCGGGGCGCGATCCGCCTTCCCTGAGGAAACGTTGAATGTCGCGCTCGACGATCCGCCCGCCCGGACCACTGCCGCGCACCTGTTCCAGCGGCACGTTCTTGTCCTCGGCGATTCGCCGCGCCAGGGGCGAGATCCGAATTCGCTCGCCGGGATGCCGGTCGCCCCCCGCCGCGTGAACCGGCTCTGCCGGGAGGACCTGCACCGCCACGCCGACCGCGGTCGATTCACCGCCGCCCGCATCGGCCCGCGACGCAGCTCGTCCGCCTGCCGGTCGCGAAGGGTCCGCCTCCATATCCGATGGTGTTGCTCCGTGCGGCTGCGCTGCCGGTTCCCGCTTGCTGCCAGCGCCGGCCTGGGCCCGTTTCTTCACCTCGGCCACATCCTCACCTGCCGTCGCCACCACCGCGATCAACTGCCCTACGCCCACTTTTTGCCCCTCCGACACCGCGATGTACGCCAGCGTGCCGGAATCGAAAGTCTCCATCGGCATGGTCGCCTTGTCCGTCTCCACATCTGCAATCTCGTCACCCGACTTGATCGCATCCCCTTCCTTCTTGTGCCATTTGACGACGGTGCCCTCCGTCATCGTGTCGCTGAGTTGGGGCATCGTGATCTCGGAGGCCATCTTCTCTCCAGTTGATCTCTGAGGACGGCCGGCGATTCGCCGCCGCCGGACCTAGATGTAACAGACATCCTTCGCGGCCTGGACGACGCGCTCCACGCTCGGCTGCATCGCCAGTTCCAGGTAGTGATTGTACGGGACCGGAACATCCTCCGAGCATACCCGGCCGATCGGGGCATCCAGGTCATCCCACACACGCCGATACAGCCGCTCCATGATGCCGGCGCCCATGCCGCAATAGGGCCAGTCCTCATCCACTATGACGCAGCGGTGCGTCTTGGCGATCGAGGCGGCGCAGGTTTGCTCATCCAGCGGACGAAGCGTTCGAAGGTTGATCACCTCGGCGCTGATGCCTTCCGCCTCCAGCCCCTCGGCGGCCTTCATGCACAGCTTGACCGTCTTCGACCAGCACACCAGCGTCACATCCGAGCCTTCTCGCCTCACCTGCGCCTTGCCGATCGGCAGAAGCAACTCGCCATCCGGCACCTCCCCCTTGTCGGCAAGCATGACCTCCGCTTCCAGAAAAACCACCGGGTCATCGCACCGGATCGCTGTCTTGAGCAGGCCTTTGGCATCATACGGGTCCGCCGGCGCGCACACCACCAGTCCCGGCACCCGGGCATACATCGCCTCGACCCGATGGCTGTGCGTCGCCCCAAGCTGGTGGGCAATGCCGTTCCCGCCGCGGAACACAATCGGGCACTTGAACTGCCCGCCGGACATGTAGCGCACGTTGGCGGCGTTGTTGATGAGCTGATCGAAGCAGACGAACGAGAAACTCCAGCTCATGAACTCGACGATCGGCCGTAGCCCGCACATCGCCGCCCCGATGCCAAGCCCGGCGAACCCGGCCTCGCTGATTGGCGTGTCGATCACGCGCTTCGGCCCAAAGCGGTCAAGCATGCCTTTGGAGACCTTGTAGGCGCCGTTATACTCGGCCACTTCCTCACCGAGCAGGAATACGCTCTCGTCCCTTTCCATCTCCTCTGTCATCGCCTGACGAAGGGCTTCACGGAATTCAATCACGGGCATAGTCGTTGGTTCCTGGTTGCAGGCCGCCGGTCGCATGTACGGACAACTGGCCGCTCCTCCTTCATTTCTCCAACGGATACCGCTCGGCCAGCGCGTCCGTATACAGCTCGGACAGGTCCGGATGCGGGCTCTGGTCGGCGAAACGCACCGCCTCGTCGACGATCGCCGCCACCTCGGCCTCCATATCCGAAAGTTGGGCGTCGTTGATCAGCCCCTTGTCGCGCAGCCGCCGCTCATACAGCACGATCGGATCCCGCTCGCGGGCCTTCTGCAACTCGTCGCGGCTGCGGTACGCCATCGCATCCGACATGGAATGCCCGCGAAAACGGTAGGTATTGGCGACCAGGTACGTCGGCCCCTCGCCCGCGCGGGCACGGGCCGCCGCCTCGCCCACCGTCGCGATCACCGTGTCCACATCGTTGCCGTCCATGTTCTTCGTCGGCATCGCGAACCCCAGTCCGCGCTTCGCCAGATCCTTTTCAGCGCTGTGTCGCGCAACTTGTGTGCCCATCGCCATGCCGTTGTTCTCGACGATGAAGATCGCCGGCAGCTTCCAGAGCCCGGCCAGGTTCAGCGCCTCGCTGTGCGTGCCCTGGTTGATCGCGCCATCGCCGAACAGCGTGAAACACACACCACCGGTGTTCTTGTACTGGGCCGCAAAGGCCGCTCCAATGCCCAGTGGGATGTGCCCCCCCACGATGCCATGCCCGCCCAGGTTGCCCGCCTCGGCCTGGAACAGATGCATGGATCCGCCTTTGCCCTTGGAACAGCCGGTGGCGCGCCCAAACATCTCCGCCATCGCGGCCTTGGGGTCCATCCCCAGCGCGATCGAATGTCCGTGATCACGGTAACCGTTGATCAGCTTGTCCTTGCCCTTCTGGAACAGGCTTGCGATGCCCGCCGCAACGGCCTCCTGCCCGCTGTACAAGTGGCAGAAACCGCCGATGCGCTGCCCCGGCCGCGTGTATTCCTGGTAAGTGCGTTCCTCGAAGCGGCGAATCAGCATCATCAGGCGCAGGCGTGCCCTCTCCTGCTGCCCGGCCTGGCCGGGCGGAGGCTTGGGGCCGACGCGTTTTCCCGCTGAGTTGGCGACCGTCATGCCACTGCTCCTGCTGTAAGATGCTCAGCCCATCGCGACGGCAAGTCCCGCACCGCCGCAAGGACGATATTCGGCGCCATTCGCGTAAGGCACGTCACGCAACGATGACAGCTTAAAGCTTTCCATCGCCACCGCAATCCCTGCGCCCTTGAGCCGTTATACGGGCATTGAGGGCCCTTTGAACAATGCCCATTATAGGCGGGCATCCGCCTCTGAAGCAGCCAGGCGATCCGATGCGTCGACGTTGACGAAAGCACCCTGAACCACTACCAATGGTGTCCTATGCCGCCCAATGCTGATCGCGTGATTGAAACGCTTCAGACCGCCGCGGAGGAGAACCAGGTTTGTTCCCTCCGCAAGCATCAGGTGGTCCATTTGCCCGATGAAGGCGAACTCTGGGTAACCGGTGATCTGCACGACCATCGCCGCAATTTCGACAAGCTCCTCCGAGCCTGCGACCTCGGCGCCAATCCGCAACGACATATTATCCTTCATGAGATCATCCATGGCGACTACTACGACGGCGATTCCGAAAGCTCCTGGAATACCCTTTATCGCGCTGCCGACCTCAAGTGCGACTTCCCCCAGCAGGTCCATTTCCTCCTGGCCAATCACGATCTTGCCCAGATTCATGGTGAAGGGATCATGAAGGCGGGTCTCAGCGTCTGCGAAGCCTTCACCGCCGGCGTCAAGAAGGAATTCGGCAGCGAAGGCCAATGGGTGGATGTCGCCATCAAGGAGTTCCTGCTCTCCCTGCCCCTGGCAGTCCGCGCCCCCAACGGAATCTTCTGCTGCCACAGCCTGCCCACCGACGCCCAGATCGAGAGATTCGACTTCACCGTCTTCGATCGCCAGCTTACCGGCCCTGACTACACCCGCCGCACCGGCCCCGTGTATCAGCTCATCTGGGGCCGGAACATGTCCCCCGCCACGGCGCAGGCATTCGCCAATATGGTTGGCGCCGACCTCGTCATCACAGGCCACCAGCCCCAGGAGACCGGCTACCACATCAACGGCGCCCGCCACCTGATCCTCGCCTCCGACCACAACCAGGGTTGCCTGGCCCGCATCGACCTGGCCCGGCGATACGACATGCCCGCCCTGGTCGGGCGCATCGCCCGCTTCGCAGCGATGGATGTCTGATGCATGGCCGCCCCCCCCGACAACCGCCTTGATTCACGCCGGCCGCGAGAAGACCCTCCGCGCACGATCGCGCGCCACCCGCCTCCTCGATCCCGGATCGTCCAGGCGGCAACCCCGTTATGCTCCACGTCGCGAAAACAAAGAACCGGGGCGGGGGGAAGTGCAGGTCGGGTGGCGACTTCCCCGCTCGCCCCGGCCCCCTCTATTCACTGATCTCTTACACCACATGCCCCTTGATCAACACCTGTCCGAACAGCTCGTTGGCGTCCAGGTGCACCCCGGCCGCCGCTTGCATCCTCACTTTCGCGGTCAACCGGATTTCATCGACGGAACGGGACTCCGGCGCAATCGTCAGCATACGCTCCTCCATCGATGGATCGGAGGCATCGGTCAGATCAATCTCCGGGCCGATCGATCGCGACCAGGAATCCACCTGCGCGCTTTCGTACGACATGGTCAATTCCATTGACTCCCAACGCATCGCTGCCTGCGTGCTGACCGAGGACCGAATCTGTAGTTCCTCGATGTTCGTGCACTCCGGCCCCAGGTACGTCAACGAAGTGCCGCCAATCGTCCATACCATGAGCGTGTAGCCGCCCGTGCGCACCACAAGCTCCACATCAACCAAACCGCTGTCCAGCCCATCATTCAGGTTGGCGTCCCAGGTCTGGCTGTCGGCTGTCTGGTCATCGTCGGTCCCGACATCCAGTTCCGACACGCCGGGAATCTCTCCGTTACTGCCGTACCTGAACTCCGCAACAAAGTCGTAACCTGCCGGCTGCGTCGGCTCATACGACACGCTTTCCATCACGATCGCCATTTGCGTTTGCCCCTTTCAACAGGGATGCCCGCATCGACGACCTTTCCCAAATTGTGGCGCAATTCGCCAAGCCGACCGCGCGGTTCGTGCCTCGACTGCGGCCTCTCGGCTCTATAGACGTACTATGCGATCAAGCGTCACGCGAAAACTTCGCGCTTTTCCCTTCGAGGCGGTAACTCAGTTGCTTTCCCGGCTTACCAGGACCACCCGAAATCCCACGTCGGCGAGGGACAGACTGTCACGCATCGCCCCCCGGCTTGATGAGCGGCATTGTTCCGCGCTCATGACATAACTGCCGCCCCGCACAACATGCCCGGACGAGCCATGCCACGGGGCGGCGGCAGGCTGACTCGCCGTCGGCTTCGGATTGTACACTTCTTCGCACCATTCCCGGACGTTGCCGTGAGTGTCGTACAATCCCCAACGATTGGGCATCTTCATCGCGACCGGATGAACCACCCCGCCACTGTTGCCCATGTACCAGCCCATCCTGTCCAGCTTGCCTGTCCCCCCATAGCGTCCGCTGCTCGTCGCGCGGCAGGCATACTCCCACTCGTGCTCAAATGGCAGGCGGTATTGGCGGCCATGCTCACCGGCCATTCGGCTCAACGCCTCGCAGAACGCCACGGCATCCACCCATCGCACATTGTGAACCGGCAGGTCGTCGCCTCGCCATATCTGCTGCGGCAGTGTACCCATCGCCGCGCGGTATTGCCCCTGCGTCACCTCCACAATGCCTATCCGATACGCCTCGGTGACACGCACCGCCCGCAGCGGCTCATCCAATGAACGCCCCGTTTCCTGTGGCGGGCTGCCCATCATGAAGGCTCCCTTCGGAACCTGCACGAACCTCATCCCGACCGAATTCACCAGCGTTGGCAATGACTCAACAGGGTTGTCCTGCTCCTGCGACACCTTTCGCACCCCCCAAAGGGTCAATCCCAGAATCAACACCCCCGCCATCGCGATCGCCCAGCGCCTGACCTTTTTCCAGGCCGCGGCACGCCTTGCTTGCGATTGCTCGCCGGCCAGAAACTGATCAAGGTCCGACGCCATCGCCTCGGCCGTCCCATACCGGCCCTCCGGCGACTTGGCCAGGGCCTTCAGCACAATCGGGTCCAGTGCCGGGTGGGCGATCCGCTGTTCGGACTCCTCCGCACGGCTGGGTGGCTCTGGCCGCTCCCTGAGGATGTTCTCAATGACCTGGTTCAATGGGCCAAACACTTTGTACGGGTACTGGTTGGCCAAGGCGTGATAGAGCATGACGCCCAGCGAATAGACGTCGCTCCGCTGGTCAAGCTCATTGGTGTCGCCGGAGACTTGCTCCGGGCTCGCCCACGGCAGCGAGCCGACGATTTGCCCGGTCTCGGTGACGCTGCGCCCGCGAGGCCCCTGCCCCGGATGCAACTGCGCCAGTCCGAAGTCGAGGATGTGTGGCCGACCGTTTCGATCGACACGAATGTTCGATGGCTTGAGGTCTCGATGGACAATGCCACATCGATGCGCTTCACCAATGGCACGGGCCACGTCGACGAAAAGATCGACGATGTCACGCAGGCCTCGCTCACGGTCATCGCGACAACGCCGGACGTACTCATCCAGAGAACAGCCGTCAATGTGGTCCATGACGATGAACCGTGAGCCGTCGGCCGCTCGCCCATGATCGACAATGCCGACAATGTGCGGATGGTTAAGCTTGGCCAGGACCTGCGCTTCACGGTCGAACCTCGCTCGCTGCCGCCATCCGCTCAGCGGACCTCCCGGCAGAATCTTGACGGCCACCACGCGATCCGTCCCCTTCTGGACCGCCCGGAAGACGCTTCCCTGCCCGCCGGAGCTGATCTCATCCATGATCGTGTATCCGGGAATCGCAAGAGGGGCCCCGACGGCGCGGGGCGGCGCATCGTCGGCGGTTGATTCCGCCGCTCCGTTCGCCTCATCCGGCTTCCCGGGCGGCTGCGGCGGCTCCGCTCCGGCCGCCCGTGCCTGGAGGTACGTGCGATGAATCGTCCTCAACAGAGCCAGCCGCGAGCCCAGTTCGGGCATGAGGTCCGGATGCGCTGCGATAACGCTCTCGTCCGGCGCATCGTCGCCACGCGCGCGGTCGTGAGACGCGCGCGCGAGAACGTCGAAGATCGCCCGCTCGCGAGCCCCGTCCCTGGACGGCTTTTCCGGTCCTGCGCCGATGGACATGTCACTCGATCTAATAGCAAAAGGACATGGCCCGCAGCTCGGATCTGAGCTGCGCCAGTCCCCTGTTGCAGAGCATCCGGAGGGCTCCCTCCGTTCTTCCCATGCGGACTGCCGAATCCTCGACTGACAGCCCTTCCATGTACCGATGCTGCAGCGCCTGCCGGTGGTCCGCCGGAAGTCTCCCCATCGCCTGCTGCATCGCGTTGATCAGCTCGTGCGCCAGCGCGGACCGGCTTGGCGTCCGTTCATACACCGCCAGCTCCTGCAGCAGACCGACCATCGGACGATCGCCGTCATCGCCATCCCAGTTCATCACCTTCCCGATATGCCGCTTCGCGGCGTAGTGCATTCGCATCGCGTCAATCAGCCGATTGCGGGCAATGCAGACCAGCCAGCGCCGCACGGAGCGAATGTCGGGGGAGGTGAACTCCGAAAGCCTGCGGAACACCTCAAAGTGCACATCCTGCAGAATATCCTGCGCATCCATCACGCGTGACAGGTCGCTCGGGAGCCGGCGCTCAATGTACCGAAGCAGCGCCTCGTTGTACCTCACCAGCAGACATTCCATCGCCGCGGCATCGCCGCCCGCGGCCCGATGCACCAATTGCGTAAGAACTTCGTCTGACGGCATCTCACCCATCCTGCTATGCTAATCCGCGCCCACGATCATGGCTCCAGTTCCCGGTCCAAGGGCGACCACAGGCTGTTCAACGTGCTTCGACCTGTCTCAAAATTCGCCAGTTCCCGTTCGGACTTCATGGCCACGTGCCCATCGGCATAGGCGATGTTCACTCGGCCGACAGCAGCGCCCACGCCAGGTCCCCGGCCGAGCCGGTGCCGGAAGTACGGCAGCTCGCACGCAACATCGCCCCAGGGCCCCGCCTTGAACGGCACGCCGCCGCCGGCTCCGAACCGCTGCCCCGGCGTACCGCCCCGCTCCCCGATCACGGCGGTTGAATAGCGAGCCGTAGCCACGCCCTTGTCCGACCATCGCTCGGCGATCAGGATCATCTCCGATCCACGGCGCACCCCAGGCCCCCACCGCGCGCCCTGCCCGCACAATGCTTGTTCCGCGGCCTGATCGATCCTGCTGCTCGCCCAGATGTTCATCGCGTACGACCGCACCCCGTCGATGTCCTCGGGACACACCAGGGCGCCGCCCTTTCCCGCGCCCGGCCTGGCCGCGCGATTCAGGTAACCGCCGACGCGGTCCGCGTCATGCCAGTATTGCCCCGGAGCGGGCTGGTGCATATTCGGCGGAAATGCGCCGCGGTAGTCGCCGGCATAACAGAGCATCGCCTGTGCGATCGAACGCATGTTCGCGCCGCACTGTACTCCGCGGGCGTGCCGCTGTGCGGACACCATGCAGGGCAGAAGAATCCCCGCCAGCAGCGCGATGATGCCGATCACGACAAGCAGTTCAACCAGGGTAAAGGCGGCCGTCCGCCCATGCAGCCACGATGAGCGCGACCGCCAGCACAGATGACGCCGCGGCCCTGGTCGCTGTGAAAGAGGCTGTCCTCCGATTCCCTGGCGCATCCGGAATCGTCTTCTCGAAGGGAACCAAGCCAGACGCCGGACTGATGACCATATCAGACCGGCTCCCGACCCGCTATTCTGCTTGAACCATGGCCTTCACGCAAGCGCCCCTGATAATAGTCGCGTTCCCCTGTTGTCACCCCGTATGAACTTGGGTATCCTCTTTACCATAGTAGAGGGCATCCTGCTGCGATCTCTCGCATATCGACTTATCATAATAGGAGAAGGGCATGGGTATCCAACTGCAAACCCGTAAGGCTTTGATCTTGGTGTGCGTCGGCATTTTTTGCGCCTTGAGCGTCGCTCAGGGCGCTGGGCCATCGTTCATGGGCCTTGGCGATCTTGAGGGCGGCAAGTTCATCAGCGAAGCCCGCGGTGTGTCGGCCGACGGTTCGGTGGTGGTGGGTTTCGGTCGATCCGCGTCGGGCGTCGAGGCGTTTCGCTGGAGCCTGGGTGGATCGATGACGCCCCTGGGCGAACTCCCCGGGGGCCTTTTCGGCAGCCGCGCCAGTGGCGTCTCCGGCGATGGCACGGTCGTCGTCGGTTCCAGCGATGTCGAGGATTATCGATATGCGGGCTTCTACCGGGTCGGCTCCAGCGGTCCCCTCGTGGCAATGCCGGACCTGAATGCCGTTCACGCGCAGAGCATTGCGGCCGCTGCCTCGTTCGATGGCAGCGTCATCGTCGGCCAGGCCGGCAGCGCTGACGGCACGCTCGCTTTTCGCTGGGTTGCAGGCGTGATGACCGGTCTGGGCAATATTGCCGAGGACAGGACCACCAGCTGCGCTTATGGGGTCACGCCGGACGGCGACGTCGTGGTGGGGTTCGGCTACAGCAACCTGGGCAAGGAAGCGTTCCGCTGGACGGAGACCTCCGGCATGGTGGGGCTCGGAGATTTGCCCGGAGGCAGACACGAAAGCACCGCCTACGCCGTGTCGGCGGATGGTTCCGTGTCCATCGGCTACGCCAATGGCCCCGATGGAGCGGTGCCCGTGCGATGGATCGACGAAGGCGAAGCCCAACCGCTGTGTGATGGGCCCTTCGCCACCGGCGACGAAGCCCGAGGAATTTCCGGAGACGGCCACATCGTGGTTGGCAAGACCAAGTCGCTGGGCGCCTTCATCTGGGATGAAGTCCATGGCATGCGAAGCCTTCAAACCGTGCTCGTCGATGAGTATGGTCTCGGAAACGAGCTGGACGGCTGGCAGCTCAGCGCAGCGCACGCCATCTCGCTGGATGGAACCACCATCGTGGGGACCGGTCGCGACCCGGCCGGCAATACCGAGGCGTGGCGCGCGGTCATCCCCGAGCCCGGGGGCCTGCTGGCGGCCTTCCTGTTGCTGCCCCTCGCCCTGCGGCGAGCGCCGCGAGCAAGAGTCCGGCCGCACTGATTTGCCGCGGCCTTGAGTTGCCGGTACATCAGACGCATGGACATCACCAATCCGAAGGTCTTGTACCTCAAGGGCGCTCTTTTTCTATTCGCCGGCATCATCGCTGCGGGCACGATCATCCTGGAGCACCCCAGCATCAAGGTCGCCATCCTCTTGGCGATCGCCATCTGGGCATTCGCCCGCGCCTATTACTTCGCCTTCTACGTCATCCAGCACTATGTCGATCCGGGCTACCGCTTCGCCGGACTCTCCTCCCTCGTGAAGCACCTGCTGTCACGCCCTCGCTCCTGACCGTTTGATCGCCATTCCCTCAGCCCGCTCAATCGTTTGCCCGGATTTCCTCGACTGCACCTGACCAACCTGCGATCCGCAGCCGTGTCAGATAGGTTGGAATAACTGACTGGCTCGTGTGGTTTACCGAAGGAGACAGGCCGTGCCCAGGCGATCGGTACAACGTGTTTGCTGGATCGCCATCCTGGGCTACGCTGCGATGTGCGGAATTCTGTTGATGACAATCGCCGGCGATTAGCTGCCGGCCAAATGGACCCTACTACCCCCCTGAGGCCTCGGACGCGCTTCCCCGGCGTCCGGGGCTTTTTTTGCGCCAGGCGCGGCTGCCGCCGCCGTGAAAACTTGAAATCCGCCCGGCGGCGGCCAGAATGTGCCGTCTTCTTGAGATAGGAACGAGTATGTCCGAATCGCTGGCGAAGATTGAAGAGGTGGCTGCCCGGGCCAAGGCGGATCTGGCTGCCGTGACCACAGCCAATCAGCTTGAGCAGTTCCGCATCCGTTACCTGGGCGGCAATGGCGAGGTCAAGAACCTCATGCAACTGCTCAAGACGGCGCCGCCGGACCAGAAAAAGCAGATCGGCCAGCGCGCCAACAGTGTCAAGGAAGAGGTCACATCGGCTTACGAAGCCAGGAAAGCCGATCTCGCCCGCGGCGGAGATGCCGCCGGACGCGATGCCCTGGACATCACCGAACCCGGCCGCCGTCCCGCCATCGGCAACCAGCATGTCATCACCAAGGTCACCGAAGAGCTGACCGAACTGTTCGCCCGCATGGGTTTCGCCACCGCCACCGGCCCCGAAGTCGAGGATGAATTCCATAACTTCATCGCCCTGAATATCCCCAAACAACATCCCGCCCGGGACCCGCTGGACAACTTCTATCTCCAGACCTCTCCCGATGCCCCCGCCGACCGCCTGGATGGCCGTGAAATGCTCCTGCGAACTCAGACCAGCACGGTCCAGATTCGCGTGATGCAAAGCCAACGCCCGCCTATCCGGGTGGTCATACCCGGCCGGGTCTATCGCCCCGACACCGTCGACGCCACCCACTTGTTCATGTTCCACCAGCTCGAAGCACTGGTGGTTGATCACAATGTCACGATGGTGGACCTCAAAAGCACCATCATGCAGTTTATTCATGCCTACTTCGGGCCAGCCACACAGGCACGATTCCGCCCGAGCTTCTTCCCGTTCACGGAGCCGTCCGCCGAGGTGGACGTCTGGTTTGAGGACCGGCAGAAGTGGGTAGAGCTCGGCGGGTGCGGCATGGTGCATCCAAACGTCCTAAAAACGTGCGATATCGATCCCGAGCAGTACACCGGCTGGGCATTCGGCTTCGGGATCGAGCGAATCGCCCTGCGCAAGTACGGCATTCCGGACATTCGGCTGCTGATTGAGAACGATATTCGGTTCCTGCGGCAGTTCTAGGCCACACAGCGAGAGCGAACGGATGGGAGAGATCGTCAAGGCTATAATGGATAGAAGGTTATATCTGGCTCACGGACAATCCGGGTGCGCGTTGTGGATCGCCAAGTCCGGATTCCAATTGAAAGGGCTTGTTGCCTGCTGTATAGTTTTCGAGCGTCAATAAGCCGAAGTAGCTATGGAGGCCGCATGAAGGCTTGCGACTTTGCCGGGTGCAATCAGGTGGGTGGCGTGCCCACGTGCCGGCTTAGTCAGCTTGGCGTTGGGGGCCGCGGGCGCGTTGTGGCGGTCGGTGGCGACCATGACCTTCGCCGCCGCCTGCTGGAGATGGGGTTCTGCAACGGTGCGGCCGTGGAAGTGATCCGGCGTGCTCCTCTGGGCGATCCGATCGAGTACCGGTTGCGTGGTTATTGCCTTTCATTGCGGGTAGAACAAGCCAGCCACGTCCGCATCATTCCCGAGATGAACAAGTAAGCCGAGCCCCTCCAGCGGGAGCGCTTGGGGCCTCAGTAGAAATAGCACCAATGTCGTCCTGCTGCGAAAAGCCGCGTCACCTCGCCTCGCCCCCGGACACCCTAACCG
>CAZMXI010000013.1:0-40680 GCA_964570205.1 uncultured Tepidisphaeraceae bacterium | reverse complement strand
CTGAAGCAATTCCGCCTGAAGGCGAAGGTTTCGACCGTTAAGATGGAACAATGAAATCTGCGACATTGTGCGACATTGTGCTACATGTTGCGATGTCGATATGTTGCAAGAGCATGTAAATGAGGTAGTTAAGCCAATCCGAACTATGCGCATTAATACATGTTTGTTTAGGTCGGGGGCAAGGTGGGCGGTGGTCAGTTGGGCGAAGCTGGTGGTGAAGCGCATTGGCCCTCCCTTTCTAAATGTGCGAACAGCAAGCGGGTCGCCATGCCGCACCGACAGGATACGGGACGGCGGACGGGCGACTGTTCCGGGGGTATGGTAGGGGTGGGGCGTGTCAAAATCAACATATAAATATAAAAAATGTTTGGGTTTGCCACGAAGCGGCTGTGTTGAATGTCAAGAGTGACTGACCAGTGTGGGATCCCAGGCTCGGCCGGTGGCGGTGATGATGCTGGATGTGGCCAATACGTGGCGGCGACCTTTGACGCAAAGACGATGCGAACGGATCGGTCGCCGCTATAATAGCGGCCGTGGTCCACGGAGGCAGCCGTTGTGAATGAGATCCGGTCGGCTGATACTCGCCTTTCCGACGTCGATGCGGCCGGGGGCGCCTGGCGTGTCCGGCCGCTGAACCTGCTACTGCTCGTTGCATGCATTTTCGGCGGGCCTATGGCGATTCCCGCCGTCTGGGGAGATGGGGGCGTCCCGCCGGGATGGCGTCTGCTGGGGGTGATGACTTACCTGATCGTTGTCGTGACAGCCATCTGCACCCACTGGGGATATCGGGTGCGGAGTTGGATCCTTGTGGGATCGGCCTACGCCGCCGCGACGCTGGCGCTGGCCAATCGAGGTCTGGCCGGCTACGGGCGGGTGGGGCTTGCGGTCTATCCATGCGTGGTGATCGTCATGATAGGCCCGCGGGCGGGTTGGTGCGCGGCCGGGCTCAGCATAGCGATCTATGGCATCTTTGCAGCGATGGTGTCGTGCGATGTCGTGGGCAGCCAGATGACCAGGGAAGACCCGACATCGCCTGCGCTGTGGCTTGCTCAGGGAGTTGGCCTGGTCCTCGTGATTGTGCCAAGCGTCGTGCTGCTGGGGTGGTTTCGGGCGCATCACATGCGGAGCCTGGACGCCGAACGGCGGATTTCGCAGCAGTTGCAGGAGGAAATGGCCCGTCGGGCCGCCGCGTACGAGTCCCTGAACCGGGAACACGCCCATCGCGAGAGGCTGGAGGAGCGAATTGCCCAACTCGGCGAAGAGGAGCGGCGGCAACTGGGACGGGAGATCCACGATGGAATCTGCCAGCAATTGACGGCCGCCCTGTTGCGCTGCACCGCCCTGCAGGAACAGCTCATCAGCCGCCAGAGCGGCGAAGCGGCGCCGGCCGGTCGATTGCGCATGCTGATTCAGGAGATGCTGGACGACGCGTATGAGATCAGCAAAGGCGTTTGGCCGATGGGGCCGGAGCCGCACGATCTTGTTCCGGCGATGCACGCCATGGTTCGGAAGACGTTGGAGGAATCCGGGTTGGCGTGTGATTTCCGCCACCAGAGGGGTATCGCGGTTGCCGATGGCCAGACCGCGATGCACCTGTACCGCATTGCGCAGGAGGCGGTGCGCAATGCCGTGAAGCACGCCAAAGCATCCCGCGTTTCGGTGCAGATTCAGGGCGGCGCTGATCGGATTGTCCTGACGGTGACGGACGACGGTTGCGGTCCGCCGGAGGCGACCAAATCTCGCGGCATGGGGCTCAGTATCATGGCTCACCGGGCGCGGAGCATCGGCGGCACGCTGACCATCGTGCGAGCCGAAGGCGGCGGGACGGTGGTTAGATGCGAGGTGCCCCAAGACGCATTATAGTGAAGTGCGGGAAGGAGTGTCGCATGGGACATGAGAGGGCCTGTCGCATTTTCGTCGTGGACGATCATCCCGCGGTGCGCGAGGGGCTGGCGCTGCTGCTGGAGCAGCGGCGGATCGTGATCTGCGGCGATGCTGCAGATGGCGCACAGACGTTGGCGCGAGTTCGGTCGGCACGGCCGGACGTGGTTCTGGTGGACCTGAGCCTCCAGCGGGAGAGCGGGCTGGCGCTGATAGAACATCTGCACCCGCTCGGAGTGAAGGTCCTGGTCTACTCGATGCACGAGGATGCAGTGCATGTCAAACGGGCCTTCGCTGCGGGCGCTAATGGCTACGTCACCAAGCGTGAGGGGGCGGACATCCTTGTGAAAGCCATCGAGGAGGTCATTGCCGGCCACAGATACGTGAGCGATCGGGCGCGCAACGCGCTGATCGATGGGGCGCCGAATGGCGATTGCCCGGAGTTGCAATGCACGCCTCTCAGCGACCGGGAGGCACTGGTACTCGAACGGATTGGCGAAGGGGATTCCAGCGACCAGATTGCCCGGCAACTGCACATCAGCGAGCGCACGGTGGAGACGTATTGCAGCCGAATCATTGAGAAGCTGCGGCTGGCGGGCATGAAGGAGTTGCGGCGCTATGCCATCCAGCAGGGGCGTGAGAGTCACGGGGACAACAGTCCACTTGCATAAGGGGCAAAGGCCGAATCAATTCAGCACTTTTCCTGGCGGCGGAGAGGCGGACAAGTGATGGGGCGGCGTTGCCCGGAGAGATGTTCGTCTGGGATATCCCTGACAGAGATCACGGGAGAAACCGTACTGCGGCGCCCTCCATGCTCGGCAACCGCGTCAGGGAACGCCGTTGGCGGCCGCGGCATTCGATGCCAGCGCCGTGTGTGCAGTTCTGACCTGGAATGGAGAGCCCTATGTCGGCCAACACGTCTCTGCGCTCGATGAACAAATCCGCAATCCGCCACCCTTCATCCTGCCGCCGGCGTCGGTCCAACAGGCATATCTGGCGGGCACTGACGCGCTGCGCGGAATCGCTCGAATCCCGCGTACTTCCTGCATCGGACCTGACCTCTGGGATGCTGGCCGGGGCCAAGGACCTAACGTCCGCATGAGCGACGGTCAGATACAGATCGTCAACCGTTCGGAGGTCGTGAGGTTCCAAATCGCTTCGGGCAATCCGCTCTACCCGTCTCTTATCCGTACCCGTTCCCCGCGAACCCTCATCGGGGTACATGCGTGCCCCATTCAGGGCAAACTGATGCTCCCACGCAACACATAAGACGCACCTACGGATTCGCGTCCGGCCGCTGCATCCGCTCCTGTCGCTCGACCTCCAGCCATCGCCGGTACACCTTCTCAATCGCCCCGGCCTCCACCTGCCCATCCCACACCGCCACTCCATACCGCAACATCAGCGGCCTCTCTCGCTCCAACTTCATCGGCTCCTTCCACAGGTTCAGCGTCGCCGCGATGTACGCGAAGGGCCTCGCCATCGTAAACCAGTGCGATGGATGCCGCGCATTGTCCGGATGGTCGAACATCGCAACGGTCACATCCTTGCCATCCGCCTTGGCCGAATACCCGCACCACGTCGACCGCACCAGCCGCTCATCCCCGCGCACCACCACGGCCTCCGAACGCTTCTGCGGGTAAATCCACGTCCCGTTTGCATCCATCGACTCGACAAACCGCAACCCCAGCCCGAAGTAGTGCGACCCACCCAGTTCCACCTCCTGTCGCTCCCCGGCCGGACGAAGCGAAGTCCGCCACGTCAGCAGCGATGCTCCCAGCCCTTCAGCGTTGTACGCAGCCACCTCCCGCCGCTCCACCAGCACGTTCTGCGCCTGCGCGTTGGCCCAATCCACGAGCGACCCCATCCGCACGGCCGACCACTCCTTCCCCGCGAGCGCCTCGTGAGCTGTCGAGCGGGTGACCTGCTTGCCGCACCCCGGCGTCTCCGCCCAGAAATCCACCTTGTCGGCCGCGATCGCAAACATCAGCGCATGGTGGTGCAGGTGGTCGGCCGGCGCATCCCGCAGCACCTGCACCCCCGCCGGCGATGCAAACCTCTTGATATACGGCTTATAAGGCCCCTTCGTCGCATATTCGACCACCAGCCGCCCATCGCGCCAGATCTGGATGTCATCGCCACTGGTCTTGGGCTCCCAGGCCGGCCCATCGGCCGACAAGGCGATGTTCGTTGCAAGTGCGAGAATGATCGTGGTCAGGTAAGGTCGCATGATCAGCTCCAAAAGGGGTGGGGCGGCCGCCACGGCCTGCCGCAGGGCAATCGCCCGCCTCACTCCACCGGGATATCCAGTTCCTTCATGGTCTGCCGCATCCAGGCGAGCGACTTTTCGATCATCGGCCCGCCGGACCCTTCGCACTCCATGCTCAGCGTTCCGGTGTAGCCGCTGTCGCGGAGCATCTTGAGGCAGGCGCGAATGTTGTCGGCGTTCACACCGTCGCCGATGGCGCACTGGCTGACGGCGATGCCGGTCTGCTTCCCGCGCGTCGCCGCCGCAAGGCTTTCGGACACATCCTTCACATGGACATGGCTCACCTTGCGGATAAACCGCTGCAGGAACGCCACCGGATTCTGCCCCGCGATGAACGTGTTGCCCGTGTCCATGTTCACCCGCAGGAACGGCGAATCGACGAACGCGAGCATCTTCTCCATCATCTCCGGCCGGGTGGTGAAATAGCCGTGCGGCTCGATGTTGACGGTCACATTGTGAGCCGCGGCCACCTCGACGATCTGCTCGTATTCGTACTTCATCAGGTCCATCGCCTGCGCATCGGTCAGCCCCTTGGGCGCGTGCATGCCGTCGGTGGTGTCCACGTGGGCGCAGCCGATCTGGTGCGCCCATGCGATCGACTTCATGACATACGGCACCCCGCGGATTGGCCCATCCTTGCCTGAGAGCGGATAGGCCGCATCCACCTGCGAGAACCGTACGCCATACCGATCCATGGTCTGGCGAAGCAGGAGCGGGTCTTCATAAAGGGCGACGTGGGGCTGATAGCCCAGGCCATGAATCCAGCTCACCCCGTCGATCAGCCCGCACTCGATGTGGTGGATGGCATTCCGCTGTGCCCAGTCCAGGCACTTCTCGAAGCTGAAGTAGGCCGAATTGAACGCATCCGTGTGGAAGCCAAGCTTCATAGAATCTCCTGTCGGTGATCAGTTGCCGGCGGTGGGGGGAAGCTGAGCGGCCCACGCAGTGCCGCGGCGATACAGTTCCTGCACATTTTTTGGCGTCAGCGCGTGCACATCATGGCCGAGGACCGAGTGAAAGACCCTGCCCTTGCCATAGTCCAGCACGAAGGCCATGGGGTAGTCTTTCTGGTCCACCTTGGATTTGGCGGTGGCGATGACCCTGATCGGCGTCTGGCCGGCCAGGCAGGTGTAAAGCTCATCGACGGTATCGAAATCCTTCAGGCCCCTGGTGATGGGATGCTCCTGGTCTTTGATCTCGACGGTGAACTTGCCGTGCGGGTCATGGCCGCGCAGCTTGGGGTCCCACGCCCGGCCGGCGATCTTGGGGAACTCATCCCACCCCTGGAACGCCCCGCAGGCGAAGTGGACGAGGACCAGCCCCTTGCCCGAGGCGACAAACTTGCGGAGGTTCGCGCGGGCCTCCTGGCCCGGATCGGGCTGCTCCCAGTTCATGTAGTGCAGGACCATGGCAGCATACTCATGCAACTTCGGCGAGAGCAGGAAGTTGGGATCCTCGACCACCGTCACTTCCAGGCGTGCATCTTCGCGAAGCGCCTTGGCCAGCACGGGTGTGGTTTCGTTCCATTTGTGGCCGGGGTAGTCGCAGCCGGTGAGCAGGAGGATCTTCTTCTTCGCGGGCGCATCCGCGGAGGCGGCCAGGGCCGTCAGCGGGATCGAGCAGATCATGATCAGGGTCAGGAACCGCAGCATGCTCGTCTCCTTCGCAAGTGGCGTATCAGCAGATTCTCATGGTCAATCCACCGTCGATGGGGTAGGTCTCGCCGGTGATGTAGTCGTTGGTCGCCATCTCGCATATGAGGGTGGCGATCTGGTCGACGGTGCCTTCGCGCTTGAGCGGAATGCGTTGTTCGAGGTTGATCCGCCGCTGTTCTTCGGTCATGGTCTTGTGGAACGCGGTGCGGACCACGCCGGGTGCGACGCAGTTGACGCGGATGTTGTCGGCCGCCAGTTCGCGGGCGAGCGCGCGGGTGATGTGGGGGATCGCGCCCTTGACGGCCTGGTAAGCGATGTTGGAGGTTAGCGCCCGCCGCCCGGCCGAGGAGGAAACCAGGATGATGGCGCCCTCGTGGCGTTTCTTCATGTAAGGCGCGGCCGCGCGGCAGAGGTGGAAAATGGCGTGGACGTGGAGTTCGAAGGCGTCATACCACGCCTTGTCGTCGATCTCGAAAAGCCCGCCGGGCACAGGGCCGCCGGCCGAATGGACGAGCACATCGACCGATCCGAGGCGATCGACCGTCTCGCGCACGCAGCGGCGGCAGTCATCGGGCTTGGCCATGTCGGCGGCGATGATGAGGCACTTGCGGCCGAGCTTCTCGATGCGGCTTTGCACTTCGCGGGCCTCGGCGTCGATGTTCCGGCCGATGATGGCGAGATGCGCGCCGCGCTGGGCCATGGCGATGGCCGTGGCTGCGCCGATGCCTTTGGTTCCACCGGTGATGAGGGCGACCTGGTCCTTCAAATCCATTCCAGAACTCCTTTGATCCAACCGCAGTAGATCGGCGACAGCCGCCGCACAAGAAAGGATACCGTGGCTTTGGGGGGGTGTCGAAGCAATTCGGGGGGATGAATCCGGACAGGGTTGCGAGTATCATGCGGGCTCGTTGGAAACAGGGAATTGACTTGACGAGGAGGCTTCATGCATTCACGCATGATCGCATTGACGCTGGTGGCCGCGGGGTTGGCTTATGGTTGCGCCGCGAAGGACCCGGCACAGACCGGCAAGTACCAGCCGGCGCAGGGGCAACTGATGACCGATTTCGCCAAGGATGTGTCGGTGAAGAACGCGCATCCGGAGTATCCGCGGCCGCAGATGGTTCGCGAGGATTGGCGGAATCTCAATGGCTTGTGGGAATACGCCATTACGGCCAAGGATGCATCGCGGCCGGCGGAGTACGAGGGGAAGATCCTCGTGCCGTTCCCGATCGAGTCAGCGCTGTCGGGCGTCATGAAGCGGGTGGATGAGAACCAGCGGTTGTGGTACCGGCGGACGTTTGAGATGCCCGGTAAGTGGCAGGGCCAGCGCGTGCTGATCCACTTCGGCGCGGTGGACTGGGATGCATCGGTGATCGTCAATGACAAGGTCATCGGCGGCCACAAGGGCGGCTATGATGGGTTTACCTTCGACATCACCGACGCCCTGAAGCCGACGGGCCCGCAGGAGATCGTCGTCAGCGTGTGGGATCCAAGCAGCGCCGGTCCGCAGCCGCGCGGCAAGCAGGTGAAGAACCCCGGTGGCATCTGGTACACGCCGACGACGGGCATCTGGCAGACGGTGTGGATCGAGCCGGTGCCGCAGGCGTACATTGCGGGGCTGAAGATCACGCCGGATGTGGACAACGGCCAGGTGAAGATCACGGTAGACGCCAAGGGTGGACAGAACGTCGCCTTTGAAGCCAGCAGCGGCAAACTCAAGTCGGAGGCGGGCGCCAAGGCGAATGAACTGATCATCAAGGTCCCGAACGCGAAGCTCTGGAGCCCCGATTCGCCGCACCTATACGACCTGAAGGTCCGCATGGTTCAGGGTGACAAGGCGGTCGATGAGGTCGAGAGTTACTTCGGCATGCGGAAGATCGCCATCGGCCGGGATGAAGCCGGCGTGATGCGCATCCTGCTGAATAACAAGTTTGTGTTCCACATGGGCTTCCTCGACCAGGGCTTCTGGCCGGATGGGCTGTACACCGCGCCGACGGACGAGGCGCTGCGGTACGACATCGAAATGACCAAGAAGCTCGGCATGAACATGGCCCGCAAACACGTCAAGGTCGAGCCGGCGCGGTGGTATTACTGGTGCGACAAGCTGGGGTTGCTGGTGTGGCAGGATATGCCCAGCGGCGATGCCCACGTGGCGCCAAACAGAGGCGAAATCAGAAAGAATCAGGAGGCCGCCCAGCAGTTCGAGGCCGAGCTCAAGGCCCTGATCGACGGCCGATACAATCACCCCTCCATCGTCATGTGGGTGGTTTTCAATGAAGGCTGGGGCCAGTACGACACCATTCGCCTGACCAACTGGACCAAGCAGTACGATCCATCGCGCCTGGCCAACTGCGCCAGCGGGTGGAACGACTTCCCGGTGGGCGATGTGCACGACATTCACTCCTATCCTGGCCCGTCCGCCCCGAAGATCCTGGAGAACCGCTCCATCGTGCTGGGCGAGTTCGGCGGGCTCGGCCTGGCCGTCAAGGAACACATGTGGCAGAAGGAGAACTGGGGCTATCGCGTGATCTCCAGCCCCGAGCGTCTCACCCGCGCTTATATTCAACTGCTCCAGAAGACGCATGATCTGAAGACCAACGCCGGGCTCAGCGCGGCGGTGTATACCCAGACGACCGACGTCGAGACCGAGACCAACGGCCTGATGACCTATGACCGCAAGGTCGTCAAGCCCGACCTGGAGAAGGTGGCGGCCGCCAACCGCGGCGAGAAGTTCGACCTGCCGCAGTTTGCCGATGTGCTGGTCACCAGCCAGGAAGAGCCGCAAACCTGGCGGTACACCTTCCAGAAGCCGGCCGACAACTGGTTCAAGCCCGAGTTTGACGCCTCCGCCTGGAAGGAAGGCAAGGGTGGCTTCGGCACCCGCAACACGCCCGGCTCGGCGGTGCGGACGGAGTGGAACACCCCCGAAATCTGGATTCGCCGCGACGTGGATATGCCCACGACGGCCAAGCCCGAGAAGCTCGCGCTGCTGATGCACCACGATGAGGATGCCGAGGTCTACATCAATGGCGTGCTGGCGGCCAAAGTGGCCGGCTTCACCACGAGTTATGAAGATGTCGAGATGACGCCTGAAGGCCGCAAGGCCCTCAAGCCCGGCAAGAACGTCATCGCCGTCCATTGCCGTCAGACCGGAGGCGGCCAGTACATCGATCTTGGTTTGGTCGAGATGAAATAGTCGAGACAGCAAATCGACAACCCTGTAGAATAGCCCGATCCGGAGAAGGACAGCCACGAACGCCCCGACGATTCGCCGGTGAGACTTGTGTTTCATCGGCGGCCGCCCGGCACGTCCGTGGCTGTTCCATTTGCATCTGAAGGGAGCAAGCCATGACCAAGAGTATCGCCGTAGCCACGCTGGTGCTCGTACTGTCATTCGTTCCCAGACTCGCGGCCGCCCCGCCCATGGCGGATGAGATTGCCGACGAGGTGCTGATCTATGTCGGCTGGAGCGGCACAGCCGCCGCCGACGCCGCGTATGCCCAGTCGAACCTCAAGGCCGTGCTGGAGCATTCCACGATTCCGGAACTGTTCAACCGGACCCTTCCGGAGTTAATTCAAGGCATGGGCGGCGGAGAAGGGGAGCAGGCTGTCAAGGCGATTCTGGCGGCGGCGCAGGCCATGTGGCGGCACCCGACATCGCTGGTTGTCAGCGGCGTGGAGCTGACGGAAGATGGCCCGCTGCCGCGCATCACGCTGCTTTGCCGGGCCGGCGAGGACTCGGCCGCGCTGCGGCGGCAGATCGAGCCGCTTCTACGCAGGGAAGCGATGCCCGTGCCCATCGCCATCGGCCAGAATGGCGACATCGTCATTCTCAGCGTCGGCCGGCCGATCCGCCTGAGGAACAACCCCGAAGCCGCAGCGCCGCGGGCGACTCTTGCCGACAACCGGCTGTTCCAGCAGATGCTGGCGCAGGTGCAGAAGGATGCGCTGCTGACGGTCTGGGCGGATGGCGAGGGGATCATTCGCGCGATCGACCAGGTTGCCGCCCGATACGCCGGGCCGGATGACCTGGTCTGGCAAAGGCTGCGGGATGCCATGGGTGTCAAGGGCATCAAGGGGATGATTCTTACCGCGGGTTTTGAGGGCAAGGACTGGGGCGTCCATGCCTTCGTCAGCGCGCCAGCGCCGCGGGCGGGGGTGGTTGAGGCGATGTTCGACACCAGGGGGGTGTCGGATGACACGCTGAGGCTGATTCCCCGATCCGCCACATGGGCGGCGGCGCAGCGCATCGACGCGGGGAAGCTGATCGATGCGATCCTGGCGGCGGTCGGCGCGGTTGAGCCCAGCGCCCGGCAGGAGGTCGAACAGATGGTCGCCGCCGTTTCGCAGCAGATGGGGGTGGATCTGCGCAAGGATGTTGTCGAGGCGATCGGGGATGAGTGGGCCATCTTCCTGGCGCCTGAGCAAGCCGGGTCGCTGGGGTTCGTTGTGGCTAACCGCCTGAAGAACGCGGTCGGATTTGAGAAGGCGATGACCGCCTTTGAGAACATCGTCAACGCCGAACTGGCCCGCGAGATGCGACATGGCCCGCGCATCCAGATGCGGCAGGTTAAGATGAACGGGCTTTCGGTTCACTACCTCACCATCCCCGGCGTGGCGCCCTGCTGGGCGGTGAAGGATGGCGTCTGGTATGCCAGCCTGTATCCCCAGCCGCTGCTGGCGGCGGTGGAGGGCGCGGGCAAGGGTCAATCCATCCTGAACAACGATGCGTTCGTGGCCTTCCGCAAGGGCATGGCGACCCCCAATGCCGGCATGATCGAGTTCATGGACCTGAAACAGTCAGCTCAGGGCAGCTACATGTTCCTGCTGGCGGTCAACCGCGTGATGAGCGGCATGGCGGATATGGTCGGGGCGGAGATCCCCGAGCCGATCATCCCTCCGCTGACGAAAATCATGCCGGTTCTTGCCCCCGCCGGCACGGTTGCCTGGACGGACGACAGCGGCTGGCACCTGCGCGGCATCAGCCCGTTTCCCGGCAGCACCGCCCTGGCGAGCCCCCTGCACGCGCTCGGCGGGCAGGGCATGCACCACCTGATCGGGATGCCGATGCTGCTGCCGGCGATGGCCAGCGCCCGCCAAGCCGCCATGGCAACCGCCTGCATGAGCAATCTTCGGCAGCTTTGCATGGGCGTCATCTTGTACAGCAACGACCACAAAGACGCTATGCCAGCCACTCTGGCCGAAACATGGCCGTACGTGAAGGCAGAGCGGGTCTATGTCTGCCCCGCGGCGGCCATCCAGCCGCGGGGCCAGGAGCAGACTGTGGAACAGTGGATCAACCAGAACTCTTCCTATGTCTATATCGGCTCCGGGAAGATGAGTGCGATTCGCAGGCCCTCGGAAGTGGTGATCATCCATGAGAAGGTGGATTTGGCCCATGATGGCATGGTCAACGCGGCGTTCGCGGACGGCCATGTGGAACGTATTCCGGTCCAGCGGGCCAAGGCGTTGATCGAACGGTCGAAAGGGTTGTTTACGGCGGGCAGATGATCGAGGCATTCGAAGGCGGTTCCAGCCGAGCAGGCCAGCCGCCGCCCGACTCCGCAGCATTTTGGTGCGGATTCACCTTGAATTTACCCCGCGGTTTCGGCACACTGCCGAGGCAGCCGGTTGCGAGGGCCCGGGCGACTTAGAAGCCGTGCGTGCGCGGATTTGAGAAGACATTGTCGTGCCCTGGCACGATCAGGTCGGCGATCTCATAGACCTCCCGCAACGCCTCCTGGGCCGCCCGAACGTCGTAGGCGTCCGGCAGCACCTGGCCAGCCAGGAAATGCTCCTGCGTGGGCACCGCGTCTCCGGCGATCAGGACTGTCGCCGTGGGCTCGGAAATCAACAGTCCGGTGTTGCCGGGCGTATAGCCGAACAGCGGAAACAGGTCCACCTGTTCCGCGAGTTCATCGGCCGCGGGCAGGAGCCTGTCGAGAAGGCGCATGTCGTCTTCGATATGGCGGCGATCGATGTCTTCGGGCGGCGCCTGATTCAGCAGGTTTTCCAACTGCTGTTGCAGGGTCTGCTGCTCGAGTTCGTGGATGTAGACCCTGGCCTTGTCGAACAGGGCCAGCCCCGCCCGATGGCTCGGGCGGAAATTTGTGAGGAAAACCGTATCGATCTGCTCCGGGCGAAGGCCGGTTCGTTCAAACAGCCTCGCGCCCAGGGCGACGGCGGGCAGGCCGGGATCGATCAGGATATGGCGTCCGCTGCTGCGGACCAGCGTTGTGGTGGCATGGGGAGTCCGGACCGGCTGGGGCTCGTTCCAGAGGCGGTTTCGGCTCAGTGTACCGATGCTGATGATATCGAAGCGGACGGATGCCATGCGTTCTGCCTTGTTGGAGTTGGGGCATTCTTGAGGCTTTGAAGCCCGCCGTCAATCGGTGAGGCAGCTTCCCATGGTCGGGAAAGGGCTGTCATGCTGAAACTCGGACGCGTTCTGACCGGCCTGAGCCTGTACATTGCTCTGCTGGCGGCCGGCTGCTCGAACAAGCCGGAGGCGGGTCATTGGCAAGGCCCCGATGCCGTCGAGCCGGCCAAGATTGCCGATTGGTCGTTCGGCGAACAGAAGGCCCGCATCATCGAGTCCAGCCACTATCGAATTCATACTACCATCACCGACGAGGAAGTGCTGAGCCTGCTGCCGCGGATCATGGAAGGCGCCATCACCATGTACCGGCAGATCGCGCCGCAGGTTCCGGCGTCGCCGCGGCCGCTGGACTGTTACATCTTCAGGAACCGGGCGGAGTGGGATCGCTGGACGCAGCGATACACGGGCGCGGACGCCAGGATTTTCCTGCAGATCCGATCCGGGGGGTACACCGTTCACGATCGGTACGTGGCGTATTACATTGGCCGCGAATCCACCTTCGCCGTGGCCAGCCACGAGGGCTGGCACCAGTTTGCCGGACGGCATTTCAAGGGCCGCCTCCCGCCGTTCCTGGAAGAGGGCATGGCGTGCATGTTTGAGACGGTCTCCTGGACCGAAGATCGCCTGCCGCGATGGAACCTGTCGGTCAACACCGTGCGATTCAACTCGCTGCGCAAGGCCGCGGAGAGCAATGATCTGCTCCCGCTGGAAAAGCTCTGCGCCATGCATGCCGGCGACATCGTCGGCGAGGCCAACGTCAAGATTGACGCCTTCTACGCCCAATGCTGGGCGTTTGCGCGGTTTCTTTGGGAAGCTGACAACGCCAGGTATCGGCCGGCGCTCCAGAAATGGCTTGCCGAGACCGCCGATGGTACGGTTTACGACCCGACGCGGACCCATGCGCGCGCACTGGCCCCCTGGAGCCGGCGCGCCGTCAAGCCGATGATCGAGCACTACCTTGGCATGGATATCCAGGCTGTTGATGGTGCCTACCAGGAGTACATGCGCCGGCTCGTTCAGGAAGATCAGCCCATGCAGGCGCGGATTACGGATTAGCCGCGCCGGACATCCCTGAATCGAGGGCCGCTATGATAGCGGCGGTTCCTATGCGGTTCAGCCTAGTCCAACCCCTGCGCGAGATACCGATCGCCGTGGTCGATACGGAGACGACCGGGGTCTCGGCTTTGTTCGGCCACAGGGTGATCGAAATCGGCGTCGCCCGCATTGAAGGCGGACGGGTGGTCGAGACTTACGAGCAACTCATCAATCCCCAGCGCCGGATCAGCGCCGGCGTGACCGCCCTCACCGGCATCACGCAGGAAATGGTCTTCGACAAACCATTATTCTCGCAGCAGTTGCCATCGCTGATGCGGCTGCTGGAGGGTGCGGCCATCCTCGGCCATAACATCATTTTTGACCTGTCTTTCCTGAACGCAGAATTTCACAAGTGCGGCATGAACCTTGGCCCATGCCTTGCCGATGGCCCGGTCCTGGATACCGTACGCATCGCCCGCCGACGTTTCGGGCGAGGCGGCAACTCCCTGCCTGTCCTGGCGCGACGCCTCGGAGTGGCCCCTGTGACCTCGCACCGTGCCCTGGCCGACGCTCTCACCACGGCGGCCGTCCTGGAAAGGCTCCTCGAACCCGTCGGGGGCTATGGATTGCCCCTGTGCGATGTGCTCGGGCAGCAGGGTGGGATGATTGACCTTGCGCGCGTTGGCGGCTCCGCCGTCCTTCCGCTGGAGCTGGAAGAAGCGATTGAGTCTGCCTGTCCCGTTGAAATGGAGTACGTGGACAGCGGCGGCCAGCGCACCTGTCGTGTGATCCAACCCCTGCACGTCCGCCGGTCCAAAGGCGAACTGCTGCTGGTGGCCCACTGCCACCTAAGAAACGACCGCCGCACGTTCAAGCTGGAACGAGTTGTTCGATTAAGGCGGGTGGGACCGCTGCCCATCGCTAACGGGCAGCAGCCACAGCCGCGCTGAGGGTCTCCCGGGCGGTGGTCAGCATCCACACACGATCGCCTTTCTGTCCCAAATCGATCCAGTCGTAGAAGTGCAGGAAGCGCAGGGCGACGCGAAACGAATCGGCCGATTCACTCGGTTTTCGGAGGGAGTCGGTCTCGACGCTTTCGCCGGTCAGCAGCAGTCGCAGGAGCAGTTCGGCGGCGCGATCCAGGTCGACCTTGCCCAGGGCTGAGCGGGCTCTGAGCTGGGAGACGGCCGAGATGATCAGACGTGGGGCGAACAGCATTGCCTCGATGAAGAAGGCTGCGAAGGCCGTGTTGGCCCGAAGCTCCCATTCACCGCGCGAGCCAGTCGAGAGGTCGCCGCCGTAGCCTTGGGCGCGCATCTCGTCCATCAGGAACTGGCCGCGGGTACGCCATTCGGCGAAAAGCAGAAGGGGCGTGAGGATGATCCACGCAAGGTTGAACATCAGCAGCCAGCTTGGCCCGCCGAAGTACTCGAAGCGGAAGAGGATCATGCGGGCGAAGGCCGCGAGGATGGCCGGGCCGATGAATGACGACACAGCGCCGATACCAAGTACTCCTGCCGCTTTGAGCCGTCCGGAGGTATCATACCGCTGGAGCAAGGCGCGGGCCGTAAGATGCCGGGCGCGGGTGGGCGATGCCGAGTAGTCAAGAACCGGGCCGGGCATAAACCGCGAGTGTATGTGCCGGGCGGGTATGGGCAAGTATAATGCGTCAGTATGAGTGTAATGCGCATCGCAGCATGCGCTTACGTGTTGTCCGCGTGGCGTGAGGAGAACGAGCCGTACGAAGTCGCCATGCAGAGCATGAGATTCAATCTCAACTAACGCGACAGAAGCGTGCTGGGTGGATATAATGGGGTGTTTCGAGGACAAGAGCATCGCATTGGCGGGCGGTCCTATACTCGGAAGTCGCTAACTCACAGAGCTTTAGAGGCCGGAAATGCCGACAGAAGCAACGGAAATTCAGGAGCTTGCCAACCGCGAGTACAAGTGGGGATTTGTCACAGATATTGAGGCAGATACCGCGCCCCCTGGTTTGAATGAAGAAATCGTCCGATTCATCTCGGCCAAGAAGAAGGAACCCGCCTGGCTGCTCGAATGGCGTCTGAAGGCCTATCGCCACTGGCTGACCATGGCGGAGCCGAACTGGGCCAAGGTAAGCTACCCGCCGATCGACTATCAGGGCACAATCTACTACTCGGCCCCCAAGAAGCCCACCGCCAAGAGTCTGGATGGAGTAGATCCTGAACTGCTCAAGACTTACGAGAAGCTGGGCATTCCCCTGCACGAGCGAGAAATCCTGGCCGGGGTGGCGGTTGACGCCGTCTTCGACAGTGTCTCGGTTGCCACCACCTTCAGCGAGAAGCTGTCGGAGTTGGGGATCATTTTCTGTTCGTTCGGCGAGGCGGTGCAGAAGCATCCCGAGCTCGTCAAGAAGTACATGGGTTCGGTGGTGCCCTATTCCGACAACTACTTTGCCACGTTGAATTCGGCCGTCTTCAGCGACGGCACGTTCTGCTACGTGCCCAAGGGCGTGCGTTGCCCGATGGAATTGAGCACCTATTTCCGCATCAACGCCCGGAACTCCGGCCAATTTGAGCGTACGCTGATCGTGGCCGAGGAAGGCGCCTACGTCAGCTATCTTGAAGGGTGCACCGCGCCTCAGCGCGATGAGAACCAGTTGCACGCCGCGGTGGTCGAGTTGGTGGCGATGGACAACGCGCAGATCAAGTATTCGACAGTGCAGAACTGGTATCCCGGCGACAAGGAAGGAAAGGGCGGCATCTACAATTTCGTGACCAAGAGGGGGGCGTGCCGCGGGGTCAATTCGAAGATTTCCTGGACTCAGGTGGAAACCGGGTCGGCGATCACGTGGAAGTACCCGAGCTGCATCCTGCAAGACGACAACTCGGTCGGGGAGTTCTACTCGGTGGCGTTGACCAATCATCGTCAGCAGGCCGACACCGGCACGAAGATGATCCACATCGGGAAGAACACGAAGAGCACGATCGTCAGCAAGGGCATTTCGGCGGGTTTCGGGCAGAACACGTACCGAGGCCTGGTGAAGGTTCTGAAGAACGCCGAGAACGCCCGCAATTACACCCAGTGCGACTCCTTGCTGCTGGGCGACAAGTGCGGGGCGCACACCAGCCCTTATATCGAGGTGATGAACACGTCGGCCAGGGTGGAGCACGAGGCCTCCACGAGCAAGATCGGCGAGGACCAGCTTTTCTACTGCAAGACTCGCGGCATCTCGCTGGAGGACGCGGTCAACATCATCGTCAACGGCTTCTGCAAGGAGGTCTTCCGCGAGTTGCCGATGGAGTTCGCGGTGGAAGCGCAGAAGCTGCTTGGCGTCAGCCTCGAGGGAAGCGTTGGCTAAAAGACAAGGGACACGACGAACATGGCAATGCTAGAGATTCGCAATCTGCACGCAGGGATCAAGGACCGTGAAATCCTCAAGGGCTTGAACCTGTCGGTGAACGCCGGCGAGGTTCACGCGATCATGGGGAAGAACGGCTCCGGCAAGAGCACGCTGGCACAGGTTCTCATGGGCCGCGAGACTTACGAAGTGACCGACGGGACGGTGCTCTACAACGGCGAGAACCTGCTGGAGCTGTCCACCGAGGAACGCGCCCGCGAGGGCGTCTTTCTGGCGTTTCAGTACCCAGTCGAGATTCCCGGCGTCAGCACCAGCTACTTCCTCAAGGCCGCGGTCAACGCCGTGAGGAAGCATCGCGGCCAGAAGGAACTGGACGCCATGGAGTTCATCAAGCTTGTGAAGGAGAAGATGAAGCTCCTGCACATGGATCAGAGCTTCATGAACCGCGCTGTGAATGAGGGATTTTCCGGTGGTGAGAAGAAGCGCAACGAGATATTCCAGATGGCCGTCATGGACCCGAAGCTGGCGCTGATGGATGAAACGGATTCCGGCCTGGACATCGACGCGTTGAAAACGGTTGCCGGCGGGGCGAACACGTTGCGGAAGCCGGACCGGGCCATCGTCGTCGTCACGCACTACCAGCGCCTGCTGAACTACATCCAGCCCGACTTCGTGCACGTGATGCTGGACGGCCGCATTGCCAAGAGCGGCGGCAAGGAACTGGCTCTGGAACTCGAAGACCGCGGTTACGATTGGGTCGAGAAGGAAGTGGCAGCCGCGGTTTGACCGCATGACAAGGCGCCCATGCCTGGAGCATTGAGACATGACGCAAGTGGCTGGCGACATCGATACAAGGCTGGACGAGTCGGCGAGGTTCGATCGTTTTGCCCCGGCGGGGGGGGCCGACTGGCTGGCACAGCTTCGGCGCGAGGCGCTGGGGCATTGGCGGCGGCAGGGAATCCCCACGCGCGATGATGAAGAATGGCGTACGACAAACGTCTCCGAGCTTGGCCGGATTGACTTCGTTCCTGGAGAGCCCGACGACAACGCGGGTCGGCCCATTGCCGGGCAATTCAGTTTCGGCAGAGAGGCGGCCGTCGAGCTGGTCTTCGTGAACGGCCATTTCTCTCCGTCCCTCTCGCGCACCGGGAAGCTGCCTGGCGGATTGACGGTCGGCAGCCTGGCCGAGTGGGCCGATCGTGATGACGCAACGGTTCGGCGGCATCTCGGGCGCTATGCCCAGTCGGAAAGGCACCCATTTGCAGCGCTGAATACAGGTTTCATCCGCGATGGCGCGTACGTGCATGTTGCCCGCAACAGCGTCGTCGATGGGCCGATTCACCTGCTGTTCATCGCGATTCCCTCCGCGACGCCTTCGATTGCTCATCCGCGCGTCCTGGTTGTGGCCGAGCATGGCTCCGTTGCCACGATCGTTGAAAGCTATGTCGGCGAGGGTCGCGGGAGCTACTTCACCAACGCGGTGACTGAAATGGTGATTGGCGAGAACAGCCACATCGATCACTGCAAATTGCAGCAGGAAGCCCTGGAGGCGTACCATCTGGCCCATGCGCACGTTGAGCTCGGCCGGTCGGCGGTGTTTGTCTCTCATGCCGCATCGCTCGGCGGGCGCATCACGCGGAATGATCTGGCTGTGATGATGAACGGCGAGGGCGCTGACGCCACTCTGAACGGCCTTGTGGTCATCGGCGGCTCGCAGCATGTTGACAATCACACCCTGCTGCACCACGAGAAGCCGAACTGCCCCAGCCACGAGTTGTACAAACACGTGCTTGACGGACGTGCGACGGGCGTGTTTAAGGGTAAGATCTTCGTGCAGAAGGACGCCCAGAAGACCGACTCGAAGCAGACGAGCAAGTCGCTGCTGCTGTCGGATGATGCGAAGATGCTCTCGCAGCCGGCTTTGGAGATCTATGCCGACGACGTCAAGTGCACGCACGGCTCGACGATCGGCCCGGTGGACGAAGAAATGGTGTTTTACCTGCGATCCCGCGGGGTTTCGCTGGATGCGGCCCGGCACTTGCTCACGTATGCCTTTGCCGCGGATGTAACGCGGCGGATCAAGGTTGAGCCGGTGCGCCGGCGTCTGGAAGACTTCATGGCCGCCCAGCACGGACTGCCGCTCGATTTGCGGATTACGGACCTGGCACAACATGACGAAGCCGCGCTTTGAGACGTTGCCGGAAGCATTGGGCGGCCCGCTGGCCGCGGGGCTGAGCAGAGGCCTCGCGCCCGAGTTGCCGGAATCTCTGTCGCCGTCCCCGCGCCCGTTCGACGTCCAGGCGATCCGCGCCGATTTCCCGATACTTCGCCAGAAGGTGCACGGCAAGGAACTCGTCTATCTCGACAATGCCGCGACCACCCAGAAGCCGCGCCAGGTCATCGAGGCGATGGATCGGTACTACCGCGACCAGAACGCCAATATCCACCGTGGCGTGTACACGCTGAGCGAGCAGGCCACGGCCCTCTTTGAAGAAGCCCGTCGCAAGGTGCAGCGGTTTCTCAACGCCGCGAGGCCCCAGGAAATCATCTTCACCCGAGGCGCCACAGACAGCATCAACCTCGTTGCCGGCACATTCGGTCGAAAGACCATCCGCGAGGGGGATGAGATTGTTCTTTCGGCGATGGAGCACCACTCCAACATCGTCCCCTGGCAACTCCTGTGCGAGCAGACCGGGGCGCGTCTGCGCGTGATCCCCATCAACGACGCCGGGGAACTGCTGCTTGACGAGTACGAGAAGCTGTTGAACGCCCGCACGAAGCTCGTCACCGTCCTGCACACCTCCAATGCGCTGGGCACGATCAACCCCGTCAAACAGATCATCAAGATAGCGCATGCGCAGGGCGTTCCGGTGCTCATCGATGGCGCCCAATGGGTTGCCCACGGCAGGACCGACGTCCGAGACCTCGATTGCGACTTCTATGCCTTCAGCGGGCACAAGGTCTTCGGCCCCACCGGCATCGGCGTGCTCTACGGCAAACATGCGTTTCTGGAATCCATGCCTCCGTACCAGGGCGGCGGCGACATGATCGCGGCGGTCAGCTTCGAGAGGACCATGTATGCCGACCCGCCGCACAGGTTCGAGGCCGGCACGCCTCACATCGCCGGCGCCATTGGCCTCGGCGAGGCGCTGGATTACGTGGTTGCGGTCGGGCCTGAGAAGATCGCCCTGCATGAAACGCATCTGCTTTCCTACGCCACGGAGCGCATCCAGGCCGTGCCCGGTCTACGCGTCATCGGGACGGCCCGCCATAAAGGGGCGGTGATTTCGTTCGTGTTCGAAAACCCGCCCATCGCTGCCCAGGATGTCGGTCTGAAGCTCGACATCGAGGGCATTGCTGTCCGGACCGGTCACCATTGCTGCCAGCCCCTCATGGACCGCTTCAACATCAAGGGCACGGCCCGCGCTTCCTTCGCGGTCTATAACACGCGCAACGAGGTGGACCGCCTGGTCGAGGCGCTTCAACAGGTGGCCGGCGGGCCGACGTGCCGCGAGTTGATCTGCCCCGAGGTCAAAGCCGATTTTCCCGAGGCCGCCGGTCCATCGCCGCTGGCCGTCGCCGGTGAACTTGCCGATGCGTTTGAGTTCCTCGGGGATTGGCCCGCCCGTTATCAGTACATCATCGAGTTGGGCGAGAGCCTTCCCTACATGCCTCCGGCCATGAAGACCGAGGCCAATCTCGTGCACGGTTGCCAGAGCACCGTCCATATTTCGGCCCACGTTCGACCGGGAACCGCGGATGTGCTCGATTTTCTTGCCGACAGCGACGCGAATATCGTCAGGGGCCTGATCGCCATCCTGCAGAAGCTGTTTTCCGGCCAGCAGGCCCGTGAGATTCTCGCATTTGACATCGAGAGCTTCTTCAAGCGACTTGGCCTTGACCAGCACCTGAGCGTGACCCGGCGTAACGGCCTGCATGGCATGGTCAAACGTATCCGCGCCCTTGCTGCGGACATCAGCCGGGGCATGCAGTGCTGCGATGGCCGCTGCCCGCTCCGGGGACACTGAGTCAGGATCGGCCCTATGAGCGAACAACCGGCCAGGAAGAACATCAGCCTCGATGTTGTGTCTAACTACTCCAGGGCACAGCAGTTACGTCGGGACGGCCTTTCGTCGGCACCCACGCTTGCCCAGATATCGCACGTCAACCGTGGCATTCGCCCAGACCTGCCCGAGGACCGCAGGGCCCTGGAACAGAAGGTCATTGACGCCATGCGGACCGTCTATGACCCGGAGCTTCCGGTCAACATCTATGACCTGGGTTTGGTCTACACTATTGACATTGATCCGGAGAACCGCGTCAAGGTCCGCATGACCCTCACCGCGCCCGGGTGCCCCGTCGCCGGCACGCTCCCGCCCATGGTGGAATCGGTCATCGAGAACATCCCTGAGGTCAAGAGCGCCCAGGTTGAGCTGGTCTGGGATCCCCAGTGGGCCCGGGACATGATGTCCGAAGCGGCAGCATTGGAACTGGGCCTTTGAAATTGCCCTGGGTCACAGCAGCCATTCTGCAACCAAATCTCTGGTCGGTTGTATGGAGGGATGATCCCGCGGCACCGCGGACAGTATGACAACTTATAGAACAGGAGTTTCCGGAGATGAGATTGCGTAAATGGGCATTTGCGGCGTTGTTTGGGGCCACCGCGGCCGTCACGGGCGCCGACCTGATGGCTGCCGACAGTCCCAAGCCTGCGGCGTACGTCACGGTGCAGCAGGCCGGACCGGACTACAAGGTTCAGGGCGAGTATAAGGGCGAGAAAGCGGGTGTTCAGGTGATTGCCCTGGGCGATGGCAAGTTCCGCGCGGTGATCTTCGAGGGTGGATTGCCGGGCGCTGGGTGGGATCTGAAGGGCAAGAAGGAGATGGACGGGGCAAGAGAGGGCGATCAGGTCAAGTTTGGCAACCAGATCACGATTGCCGACGGCAAGATGAAGATGGGCGCGGCGTCGCTTGAACGGGTGGTTCGAGAGAGCCCCACGCTGGGCGCCAAGCCACCGGCGGGCGCGATCGTGCTTTTCTCCGGCCCGGATGACGCCGGCAAGTGGACCAAGTTCAAAGTTGACGAACGCGGGTTGCTCAGCGTTCAAGTTGGCGGCGGCACCCAGACGAAGCAGGAGTTCCAGGATTTCGCGCTCCATCTGGAATTCATCCTTCCGTTCATGCCGAAGGCCAATGGCCAGGGCCGCGCCAACAGCGGGGTTTATCCTCAGGGCCGGTATGAAATCCAGGTGCTCGATTCGTTCGGCCTCAAGGGCGAGAACAACGAGTGCGGCGGCATCTACACGATGGGCAAGCCACTGGTGAACATGTGCCTGCCGCCGCTCCAGTGGCAAACCTATGATATTGACTTCACGGCCGCTCGGTTTGAGAACGGCCAGAAGGTCAAGAATGCCGTGATCACCGTCAAGCACAACGGCGTGGTGATTCAGGACAAGCTGGAAATGAAAGGCCCCACTCCCGGCGGCCCGAAGAGCGGCAAGGAAGACGGCTCAGCCGGTCCGCTCTATCTTCAGGACCACGGCAACCCGGTTCTCTTCCGCAATATCTGGATCGTGGAGAAGAAGTAGTCTTTCGGCACATCAGGTGGCATTCGTCGGGCCCCGGGAGGCAATCTTCCGGGGCTTTTTGTCGGCTGAGCCTACTGCCCTTGAATCGTGACGATCCTGCGCGGTGTCAGGAACACCAGGTGAGCGGTGTGCACGGGCCGGCCGGTAATGCGCTCGATGGCATGGCGATACAAGGCCACCTGCGGCCGATATGCCTGGGCGCGCTGCGTGACCGCCTGGCGGGAGATGTGGTCGGTCTTGTAGTCCACCAGGGTAAACCCACGATCGTCGGGAATAAGTGCGTCGATGCGCCCTCGCACCATCACCTGGTCGAGCGGATCATCACTGGGCACTTCTGCCACGGCGAAGCCCAGCGGCAACTCACGGATGACCTGGCCGGCTGCACGGCGCAGCAGTTGCCCGACCTCGCTTGCCAGCATCCATTCGATGCTTGCCAGATCGATGGTTTGGGCCTGAGCGGGCGAGAGGATCTTCAATTCGACCAGCCGGTCCAACTGGTCGGCCGGTCCGGCGGCGCTGCGCGGGCGAGAGAAATCCAGATGCTGCAACAGAATATGCGCCGCCAGCCCGCGTTCGGTCGGCGCGATCGCGCCGGCGTCGGCCATGCACCGCGGGAGCGCGACGACCTCGACGGATGCATCTGACTTCTCGTCTGCGGCAGTTGCGGCGGGTTCCGGCTTCTGAGGTTTGGCCAAATCCGTAACGGTGCGCGAAGCCTCCAGCGAGCAGAATGCCCCGTGCGGGTATGCGGCCGTCAGATGGGCGATGATCCGGTCGGCTATGGCATCCTGTGCTGGCGGCGGCCTCAGCGGCTCAAGGGCTGCGAGAGCCTCGGGAATGCCGCCGTCCGTATTGGGACCATCGTTCGCCGAGACCCACTGCTGGATTTCCTCCGGGGGATGTTCGTGAATGCGCATGGCAGTTGGGTGCGATGTCTCGATCATCGCCGCCACGGGGCCGAGCCAGTCGAGCATGCTGCGCGCACCCAACACCCGATCTGGCGGCAGAACGCCGGCGTGATCCGCCCATTTATGCTCCCACATTTCCCGGGAGTCCGCCGCGCACGTGCCGACCAGAATCAGGTGTTCCCTGGCGCGGGTCATCGCCACATACAGAATCCGCATTTCCTCGGCCATCGCTGCTCGCCGCAGCCGATCGCTCACCAGGGATGACGCCAGGGATGGATATCGGATGCGCTTGTCCTGGTCGATGGCCACCAAGCCCAAACCGGACCGGCGATCGGCCACGATGCGCCCGCCGCATCCGCCCAGGTTGATCTTCTTGCCCAGTTCCGGCAGGATCACCACCGGAAACTCCAGCCCCTTCGACTTGTGGACGGAGAGTATACGCACCACATCTTCGGCTTCGCTCAGGTGCGAGGCAGGCGCTGTGTCCACCTCCTGCCCCAGGTTCTCTAGAAATCGATTGAACCGATACAGCCCCTGCCGCGAGAACCGCCCAAACTGCCTGGCGCGCTCGTGAAGGTGGATGAGGTTCGCGCACCGCTGCTGCCCGCTGGCCAGCCCGCTGCAGAACGCGCGAAATCCCGTTTCTTCGTAGAGGGTCCAGATCAACTCATCGATCGGTCGCTGCCGCGCCATCTCGCGCCACCGCCGCAGATCCCCAAGGAGATCCCGCAGTTTCGCCGCCAGGTCATCGTCCTTCTCCGTCGCATATCGCACCACCGCCTCGTGGAACGGCACATCGCGCGGATACGCCACCCGGATGCGTGCAAGGCAGTCTTCCGGCTGCGGCAGCGACGCCAGCGGGCTCCGCAGCACCGCGGCCAGCGGGATGTCCTGTCGCTGGTTATCCAGCAACTTCAGCAGGGACAGGATGTCCCGCACCTCCATCGAGTCGAAGAAACCGCCGCCTCCGCTGTTGTGCACCGGGATGCCCCGCTGCCGCAAGACATCCGCGAACTCTTCGGCATGATAGCGCATCGAACGCAGCAGGATCACCATGTCCCGGTACTCGATCAGCCGATACACTGGCCGGCCCTCGGCTCCGCGATCGGTAACCAGCATTCGCTCGTGCCCGTCCCCGCCCATCAACTGGTGGATGCGCCCGGCGATCAACACCGCCTCCCGCTCCGCCCGCTCGAGTTCCAACTCACCATCATCCTCATCGTCGCCTGGCGTCTCCAGCTTGGCCGGCAGGTAATGCAACTCCACCGGCGCTCCCGCGAAACACCGCGGTCCCTCCATTGGCGGGAATGCGGCCCTTGGATGCAGCCGTTGCGACTGGTCATACTCGATATCCACCGCCGTCCGGGTCATCAGCCGCTGGAATACCAGGTTGATGGTCTCCAGCAGCGGCCCGCGGCTGCGGAAGTTCGCTTGGAGGTCAATGACCCGCCCGTGGGACTCGCCAGACCGGAACCGGCGGTCCCGCTCCAGAAACAGGGTTGGCTCGGCCAGCCGGAAGCCATAGATGCTCTGCTTGACATCCCCGACACAGAACAGATTCGGCGCTGCATCATGTCGGCTGGCGATGCATTCGCGGCTTGCCAGCCGCAGGATCGCATCCTGAAGCTCGTTGATGTCCTGGTACTCGTCCACCAGGACATGCTGATACTGTCGGTGCAGCAGCCGCGACACCGGCGACGGCGCAAGCCGCCCCCCGCGCCCCTCGGCCAGCAGCATCAGGGCGTACCGCTCGAGATCCGAGAAGTCCAGCGCCCGCAGGGCGTCCTTCTGCTTGCGATACCGCCGGCCGAACTCCTCCAGCAGTCCAAGAAAGGTGCGCACGTGCGGCAGGATCGACGTCAGCCCCTGCTGCCACTCGGCCGCCGAGAATCTCAGCCCATCGATCAAGGCGCCTTTCTTGAACTGCTCCTGCGCCCGCCTGACGTGCCCCATCGCGATGTCCTTGCCCGCCACCGAGCCCGGCACCGTCGGCAGTCGTTGCAGCTCCAGCTCCCGTGCCGCCCGCACCAACGCATCGTATCCCCGCTCATCCAGCAGCCGGGCCCATTCTGAGGCGATTTGCAGCAAGTAATCCACGTAGTGGATGTACGGCTGCATGCCCATCCGCGCCACCGACTGCCGGATCGTCTGGCAGTCGCGCGCCAGGTCTTCCAGACCCCCGCGGATAACCGCCAGATACTCTCGTCCCAGTTCGCTTTCCTCCAGCGGATTGCGCATTGCATCCGATATGCGGCCCTCGGCCGACTTCATCCAGCCCGTCGGATCAACGAGGCTTCGCAGCAGTTCGTACACCGACACCGCCTGCTGCATGAGGCGTTCATCATCTCCATCGCCGTAAGCGTCGATGAACCGCTCAAACTCGCCCGTTGGCTCCTGATCATAATGCTCCGTAAACAGCTCGCGCACCAGCTCCAGCCGTAGCAGGGCGGCCTCGTCGCCGTCCAGCACGCGGAACCCCGGATCCAGCCCCAGCCGGTGAAAATGCTGCCGCAGCAGCCGATTGCAGAAGCCGTGAAGCGTGCTGATGCTTGCGTGCTCCACCAGCGCGAGCTGCCGCCTGATATGCACGTCATCCGCGGTTCGTCTTGCCCGTTCCCGAAGCGCCGTCTCGATGCGCGACCTCATTTCCCCTGCGGCCGCCTCTGTGAAAGTCACCACCAGAAGCTGGCTGATGTGGCACCGCCGCTCGGCGTCGCACACCAGATGAACGCACCGCTCGGTGAGCACCGATGTCTTCCCTGACCCGGCCGCCGCGGATACCAGGAGGCTCGACCCCGAATGTGCGATGGCATCCCGCTGTTCCGGCGTCCATGTCCGCGACTGCTCGCTCATGATGCGCCTTCCTGCGCCACGCGTCGAAGCACATCCTCCCGGCCCATCGGCGCGATATGCCGATACCGGTTGGCGCCGGGCTCAAACCGGCACACGCTCTTGTAAGGGCACGATGGGCAGGGTGTTCGAGTGCCCATTCGGTACGGCCGAATCTCGACATTCCCATCGATGATCTGGTCGCCCAGGCTCGCAAGCTGTTTCTTCGCGTGCCGCAACAACCCCGCGAACTCCTCCGCATCCGCCACGTCCGTCTGTCCCTTGTGGCCGAACTCGCCATCCTTTTTCAGATATGCCGCCACCACCTCGGATGCTCCCGATTCGCATTGGTTGTCCAGCGACGGCAGGTATCGAGAGTCAAACACCCCGCGCGGCTTCCCGCGCAGGTGGAATTCCTCCTGCGTCGGTTCAGGCGCGTCCGATGGGTGTCTCACCAGTTCGAGTTGCCGCAGCAGCCGCACATAGAACGCCCCGGCCGGTTCCATCGGCCTGCCCACCATCCGCTCGCCGTGCTCCGCCAGCACGATCAGGTGACTCAGCAGTTGCAGAGACAACCCGTGATAGACTCGCCCAAGGCTTACGTCGCCGCCAAACAGGCGATAATCGAATACGGCGAAGGCCGCCTGCTTGGCCAGCAGGTCCACCCGGTCGATCTGTCCGCTCAGCCGCAATTCCCGTCCGGCCGGCGTTTGAATGGCCAGCGCCGGCAGTGATCCTTGCTCATCCCCATAACGCAGTTTCGAGAATCCCATCCGGAAATCCCCTCGCCGTGCCAGCGCCTGCTGTGCGGCGATCACCAGCCCAAGCGCCCGCTCGATCCGCCCCAGCACGTAGCGATTGCGGGCGCTGCTCAGCATCAACTCGCCCCTCAGTGTTGACGCCATCTCCTCCGCATAGCCATGGACCAACTCCCCCGCCTGCTCCGGCGAAAG
Source organism: uncultured Tepidisphaeraceae bacterium (assembly GCA_964570205.1). Taxonomy (GTDB): domain Bacteria; phylum Planctomycetota; class Phycisphaerae; order Tepidisphaerales; family Tepidisphaeraceae; genus CAZMXI01. Next base: position 13,844 of record CAZMXI010000013.1, on the reverse strand, counting down.
GCTGCTCCAATCCCGGCCCCGGCGGAGCATTTGACGCGCCAGGTGGTCAAGAATCCGCCGGAACGCTCCCTCCATATCGATGGGCAGAACGTCATCTTCTCGCCGAGGGCGAAGCGCCAGCCCATGCTGAAGGAAATGCTTGAATGGGCATGATGCGAACGTCTCAATCTGCGAGACGCTTGCCTTGAGCCCGTTGGCAAACAGCCCCGATTCCGCGGGCTCGCTCAGTTTGGCGGCGTTCCGATGGCTCAGCGCCTTCCACGCCCGCCGCCGCAATGTCCCGAGCCCATCCACCGCATGGGGATACGTCGCCAGCCACTGATACAACGCCGGCCACTCCGGCTCATCGCGATTACCGCCATCCCGCGCCCATCGCATCAACGTCGTCAACAACTGCCGCGGTGTGCCGATCAGCGCCGCCTGCATCCGCTCATCCCGTCCCAGCGACTGCACCGGCATCTCCGGGAACATCTCCCGCAGCCGCTGCCAATACGGCGAAGGCGCGAGCGGCCGGCCGGCCTCATCCGACAGGCTTCGGCTCACGCACAGCCGCTCCGAGCCCCGCGTCATCGCGATGTATGCAAGCACATTCTCGTCGAGCAGCCTCCGTTCCGTCCCGGGATCCAGTTCGAATTGCCGTCGCTCCAGCTCCAATCGCTCGTTGTCCGACAGAATCGAGGCGTCCCGCGTTGAAGACGGAAAGAGTCCCTCGTTCAACCCCAACACGAAAACCGTCTTCGCATCGGGCGTCCGTGTCCGGTCGATCTGGCCGACCAGCACTTCATCCACTGCGGGGGGGGTTATGGCCAGATCCAGCGTCTCCAGCCCCGAGTCAAGAATCTCGCCAAAGCCCGCCAGCGTCACGGACTCGTCTCCCAGCAGGTCCACCATCTGGTCAAATAGCCTGGCCAGTTCATCCCACGCCTGCTGATGCTCGCCGGCTTGCTCGTGATTCTGTGCCCGGCGCGCCTGCTCGATCCAACCGGCGATGGTCGACCGAACTCCAAACCGATCCATCAGGTCGAACAACGCCACCGCCGCTTGCCGCAGCGGCGCCCTCGCCTCCGTGTGTGCGAAGACGTCTGCAAAAGGAGCGATCCGGTCCCGCAGGCCGCGACGAATCGCATCCATCCGTGCGCATTCATCGCTGGTTTCGGGTTCCGCCTGGTCGTCACGCCGCAGCGAGCTCCGCTGCCACATCCAGGGATCGTCCCGGAGCCAGACTCCCGCGCCGCGAAGGTGATGCTCCAGAACGTAGTTCTCAAGCTCGTCGGCCTCCGCCTCGCTGATGCCTCCCAGCCCCGATTTGATCAGCGCCATCACCGCCGCGTGTGGCCAGCCCTCGCGTGCAATTGACAGAATCGACCGCAGGAAATGCAGCAGCGGGTGGTGCGACATTGTCCGTCGCGTGTCGATGAAGAACCGCACTCCGTGCTCCCGGAATGCCGCCTGGACCAGCTCCCGGTACGGCTCCAAAGACCGCGCCAAGACCGCGATCTGCCGGTAGCGCACTCCTTCCTGTGCCAGCGTCCGTATGCGCCTGGCGACATGCTCCACTTCGCACCGGCGGTCGGGCGCCTCGACCAGTTCAATCCCTTCGTGCGGAATCCGACACGTACCCTGATCATCGAAGAACCGCTTCTCCACCTCCGCCAGCGCAGGCCGGGCAAACCGCCGTTGCGGCTCCAGCGCCAGCGTTGGCTCGAGCTTCGCCCCTTCATCCTGGATTGCCTTGACCAGCCGTCCGTAGGTCAGCTCGAAGCGGTGAAACAGGCTCAATTCCTCCGGCCGGCCCCGATCCCGCAACACCGTGCTCCCGCCATCCATCAGCAGCGTGATCTCTACGCGCCCGGCCATCTTGCCGAGCCTTCCGAGGATGCGCCGCTCAGACTCATCAAACTCCGAGAACCCGTCAACATAAACCTCCGCCCCGCACAGACTGCTCGAACGCCCCATGCACTCCAGCATCTGCTCCATCCGCCGCCGCGGGTCCAGCCAAGCCTGGCCCAGATACTGGCAATATGCCTTGTAGATCAGAAGCAGGTCATGCAGTTTCGCAGCGAGCGGGTCGGCTTCCGCCATCGCCGCATCGCCATTCCCGAGCTGCGTCAGCAAGGCCTCCACCTGTTGCGGGTCCTTCCCGCTGCGCTCGAATTCTCCGAGCGTGGATTCGATCCGCGCGGCCAATCCCGGATGCCTCGCCACCCGCGAAAAAAACCGCAATTCCGGCTCGTGCCGCCGCAGAAGATGCCCCAGTATCATCTGCCGGCCGAGTTGCGTCACCTCTGGCACGGCACACCCGCCGCACTCCGCCAGAATCTGCCGGGAAAGCTCGTCGAATGACAATACCCGCGCCCGGCAGAACCCGCCCAATCCGCTGCCGCACGCAAGCTGCCGCTCCGCCAGGAACGTCGCCTGCCGCGGCAGAATCCAGTAGATCGGCCGCCCGATGGGCTGTGCCTTCATCGCCTCAACTATCGCGCGGAAACACCTGTGGGTCTTGCCGCTTCCCGCTCGTCCGATGACCAGCTTCACCGCCATGCGCGCAGCCTTTGTCGATGAACCATCAGCCGCGAGCGAGCATACCCGAGCGGGCGGACCTGACCAAGGCTACTTCGCGCGGACGTCGTAACAGACCAGCCTGTCTTGATGCCGCAGATACAGCTTGCCATCCAGGATTACCGGGTGCGCCCATACATCATTGCGACGCTCCCTGGCAAAGGTGAACTGGCTCACGATGCGCGCGTGGGTTGCATCCGCTTCGACCAGAGACATCGATCCATCCTGCCCCAGACAGTAGAACTGTCCATCCGCCCAGATCGCCGACCCCATCGGCAGGTCGTCGATCCGCTGGATGATCCGCCCATCTGTCGGATCCACGCAGGCCCATCCCTTGTATCCCCGATAGACCGAGCCGAACAGCACGCCGTTGGCGTACACCACGCCGCCGTGGCACGTGTCGAGTTTGGTGCTCCAGACCTCCTCGACCGCAACCGCGTTGCCGTGATCGCGAATGCGCAGGAGTTTTCCCCCTTCGCTTCGATCCGGCGCGGTCATGAAGATGCAATCCTTGTACAGCACCGGCGTCATGGCGATCACCTTGAACTGCGTGGGCATGTAGCCCTGCCAAAGCATCTTCCCCGTATCCGCGTCCACCCCGATCACATGATGCGTGCTGCACATCACGATCTGCCGCCGCCCGTTCAACTCCAGGAGAATCGGCGACGAGTAGCTTGCGCTGTCCGCCTCCCGCACCGGCTCTGGCAGCGGCTTGTTCTCCGCGTCCGTCGTCCGATCGAAGATCAATGGGTCGCTCGCCCACACCGTCTGCCCTGTTGCCTTGTCCAGGGCCGCCATCATCGCCTTCTTCCCCCCGGGTGAGACGATCAGCCGCGAACCGTCCACCAGCAGGTTTTCCGCAATTGCCCAGGTGGTGGTCCGGCCCTCGAACCGCTCCATGGTCTCTACCGCCCACACTTCGCGTCCGTCGTCCGCATCCAGGCACGCCACCCGCCCATGAGCGTTCTGATGATAGATGCGTCCATCGCTGTACGCTACGCACGCGCGGGCTCCAGGATACGACCCCTTCCATGAACGCCCGTTCTTTGCCTTCCACTTCAGCCGCCCTTCAGGATCGAGGGCGAAGATGTACAACTCGTTGCCCACGTCTCCCGTGATGAAGATCGACCCCGCGGCAATGATCGGACACGAATACCCCGATCCCAGCCCGGTGGCCGTCCACATCGCCTTCGGCCCGCCTTCGGGCCACGATCGCATCAGCCGCTTCTCATCGCTGACTCCGTCGCGTCTCGGCCCGCGCCATTGCGCCCATCCAGCCTCTGGCGAGGCGATCAGCCTACCGGCTCTTTCTTGCGCATCCGCCGGCATCGCCGCCACCATCGCGACCATCATCGCCAGTACACGCTTCGTAACCGCCATAACCGTCCCTCCTCCGCTTGGTTCCACTGCCATCGGTCGAGCTTAACCGACCCGGCGATCGCCCACCAGTTCCCGTGCAAGCTGGCAGCGATTCCGCGTTAAGGTTCGGAGCAGCTCGATTCTGGTCGAGCTCTTCCTCGCCGATCTTGCGGATGTGCGGCGTATTGCCGCCCGACTGGGCTGCGGCCCGCCCGGTGGGATTGTCGTGCCCTTTGTCCAGGCACAAGTGCTGCGGAGACTTCTTCGTCGGCTCCGGTCGATCGACCACGATGGATTCCATCGTCTCCTCCAGGAGCTTGCAGTCATGTACGTTGCCGGTCCGGCGTGACGCCCTTATTCACCAGATCGTTGAACAGTTCGGTCGCGACCACGGCGTTCTCGCGCGATCCCGGCCGCAGACCCGGGACGTGTTTGGCGCCGGTGGAATCCACGCCGATCGCTCCCAGAACATGGAAATCGCCCAGCACGATCGCGTCGAGGCAGATGATCCGGATGTCCAGATGATCGAAGCGTCGCCCGGCCAGTTCCTTGAGCAGCACTCCGCCCGTCTCGATGTTGGCGCGGCTGACCGTGAACGAACGCAAGACGCGGATCGCGAAGCTCCCGGAAGACCACTTCGACTTCCTGGGCTACACGACCGGGCGCTTATACGGGAAGAATGGCGTGCCGTACCTGGGCACGCGGCCGTCGAAGAAGGCGGTGCATCGGCTGTTGGCGATGGTCCGTGACGAGACGTTGAACCAGTGGAAATGGCAGGCACCGGCCAAGCGGGGATCGGAGAAGTGGAATGAGACGGGTGCGATCGCGATGGCGGCGTTGGTGACGCACAAGCTCAACGGAACCTGGGATCGGTTCTGGGCAGGCCGACCGCTGCAAAGGGCGGCATGAATATGACAGGAATCCGCAATCCATTGACGGATGCACCCGACAGGGAGACAGGGAGTTGCAGGTTTGCATTGAAGTGTATAAGTCTGTTGAATAGGCGATCGCCATCAACTGCCCATGTGAGGAGTTGCCATGCCCCGTATCTCGCTCCCCGGCCTGTTCATCATCGCTGCTCTGGCTGCCTTGTCTGCTGGCGCCGCGGATCCCCAGATCGGCAAATCGGCCCGTTTCTGCAACCCACTGCCGATGGTTACCGCGCCGGGCGGCAATGCATCCGGGGATGTCACTGTCATCCGCGAGCAGGGCAAGTACTACATGTACTGCACCGGTGGCGGCGCCTGGATCTCGGACGACCTGCTCAACTGGTCCTTCCAGCGCGTCGCCAACGTCCCGGTCGCTCCGCACGTGGTCAAAATACAACGGCAGCTTCTATATGTGCGGCAACAGCGGCCCGCTCTTCAAAGCCGACAACCCGCTGGGACCCTTTGCCAGCGTTGGCGAATGGAAGGCCCCGGCCGGCGCTGCCGCTGGATGGCGCGGCCCGTTCGATATGGACATCTACATCGACGAGGACAACAAGCCTTACCTCTACTTCCCTGGCCGCGGGGTCGATGGCATCTTCGTCGTGCCGCTCGACCCCGACGACCTCACGAGATTCGCCGGTCCGGTCAAGCAGCTCTTCGCATTCAACAAAGACCACGTCTGGGAACGTTACGGCGAGATGAACGAGTACACGGATGTGGCGTGGATCGAGGGCCCGTGGCTTCAGAAACACAAGGGCACGTATTACCTGCAATACTCCGCCTCGGGCACGCAATGGAAGACTTATGCTTCGGGGTACTACACCGCCAAATCGCCGCTTGGCCCGTTTACATATGCTCCCAACAACCCGCTGCTCCGCAAGACCGATGGCCTGGTGACCGGCACCGCGCACGGCAGCATTGTGGAAGGACCCGATGGGAACCTCTGGCAGTTCTACACGATCGTCCTCTCGAACCCGCCCGGCGGACGCCGGATCGGGATGGACCGGATCACCTTCGACAAGGACGGCAACATGGCGGTGAAGATCACCGATACGCCGCAGTGGGCCCCGGGCGCGATCAAAGACCCGGCCAAAGGGGACAGCGGGTCGATTCCCCTGACCATCAACAAGATGCGTGCGATGAACGCGCTTTCGCGAGCATCCTCGGAGCAGCCAGGGCGCGATGCCGCCTATGCCGTGGACAACTCCAGTGGCACTTGGTGGGAGCCCGCCGCCAACGACGCTCAGCCGACTCTGACGATCGAGCTTTCCCCCGCGACGCGATTCGACGCGGCACAACTGTTCACGATTGACTCCGTCCGTTTGATGCTCAACAGCAGGCGAGGGTCTGGCGGTGGGCGCGGCCGCGGGGGACAAGCCGGGACTCCGCCCGCGACACCGGCTGCCACAGAGCAACCGGCGGCTGCGGCTTCAGACCGGCCCGCAGTCAACGCATATCAGTACAGGATCGAAGTATCATCGGATGGGCAGACCTACACCACAGCGCTCGACCAGACAACAAACGTTGTCTCGCGGAATGTGATCTTTGAGGAGATTGCCCCTGCAAAATGCCGTTTTGTTCGGTTGACCATGACGAATTGGCCCAGGGCCACGCCGCTGGGCATTCTCGAATTCACTGTCTTTGGCAAACCAGCCGGGTCTGTGCCCGCTGCGCAGCCGATTCCCGCTGCACGCTAATCCGAGGAAGCTCATGTACAAGTCCCCTTATCTCGTTCTTGCCCTGTCTGCCGCCGCCCTCGTCGGGTTCCTCGGAAGCGGCCATAAGGCGTCTGCGGCCGACGTTCCTGGGTCGGCACCCGCTTCCGCAAGCCCCGCACGCATTGTCATTGACGCGGCCGCGCCGCGCGTTGCCGTCAGCCCTGAGCTCTACGGCATCTTCTTTGAGGAAATCTCTCGCGCGGGAGAGGGCGGCCTCTCTGCCGAACTGGTGCAGAACCGCGATCTCGAAGCCATCAACCTTCCGGAAGACTGGCGTCAGGAGGGCAAGGACATCTACACCGCGAAGGGCCGCCACTATAACCAATGGTGGGACAGCCCGACGCCGGCATGGTCGCTGGTCAAGGACGGTGCGGCCGATGGCAGCATCGCCCTTGAAAAGGCCAATCCCCTCAACGACCGAAACTCCAATTCTCTCAAGCTCACCGCCACCCGGACCGGTGGACGGATCGGCGTAGCCAACTCCGGCTTCTGGGGCATGAATATCCAGCGGGGCGAGGCCTACGACCTCTCTTTCTACGCGCGCACCGAAGGCGGCCGCACGACCACGCTCAACGTTTCTCTTGAAGATGACACTGGCTCGACCGTCGCCGCCTCGGGCAAGGTGGAGAACGTCGGCGGCGCTTGGAAGAAATACACCCTCGCTCTGACCGCCTTCGCCACTAATCCCAAGGCCCGTCTGGTGATCTCCCAGTCCACCGCGGGCACGATCTGGCTGGATGTGGTGTCGCTCTTTCCGCAGAAGACGTTCAAAGGTCACGGCCTGCGTCAGGATCTTGCCGAGATGCTCGCCAACCTCAAGCCCGGCTTCGTGCGCTTTCCCGGCGGGTGTGTGGTGGAAGGGGCCAGCATCAGTTCCCGCTGGAACTGGAAGGAGTCGATCGGCGACATCAGTCAGCGCCGAGGCCTGTATAACGTGTGGGGCTACTTCAATACCTACAGCCTGGGCTTCCATGAACTCTTGCAGCTTTGCGAAGACCTCAATGCCGCACCCATGTATGTCTGCAACGTCGGCATGAGTTGCGCGGCGCGGCAGCCCGCCGAGGAACTGCGCGGCGAGGCCCTGCAACCCATGGTTCAGGATGCCCTCGATGCCCTCGAATACGCCATGGGCCCCGTTACTTCCCCCTGGGGCGCCAAGCGTGCGGCCAACGGCCATCCTGCGCCTTTCAAGATCAAGTACCTCGAGATCGGCAACGAAAACAGCGGTGCCACCTACCAGGCCAACTACAAGGTCTTCTATGACGCCGTCAAAGCCAGGTACCCCGACGTTATCACCATTGCCGACCAGCGAATTCCCAACGCCCCGGTGGAAATCGTCGATGAGCACTACTACGCCAATCCCGCGCGGTTCTTCGGCATGGCCAATAGATACGACAACACCCCGCGAAATGGTCCTGGGATCTACGTCGGCGAGTATGCCGTCAACAGCGGCGTTGGCCAGGGTAATCTCCTGGGCGCGCTCGCCGAGGCCGTCTTCATGCTCAACATGGAGAAGAACTCGGACATCGTGCGGATGTCCTCCTACGCGCCGCTCTTCGAAAATGTCAACAGTCGCGAGTGGCCGGTCAACCTGATTCGCTTCGACAATTCCCAGGTCGTCGGCCGCACTTCTTACCACGTGCAGCGGCTCTTCAGCGAGAACAGGCCTGATGAGGTCCTTCGGACCACCGTCACCGCCGACTCCGTCACCCTGTCCGGCGCCGCACCCGCTGCGCGCGGTGGTCGCGGCGGCGCCGCCGCCGAGGTCAAGCTTATCTACGCGCTGGCCGGCATGGACAACGCCAGGAAGGAGCTTGTCGCCAAGGTTGTCAACCCCACGCCGAACCCGGTGAGCGCCAGCATCATCGTCAACGCCATTCCCTCGCTGGCCAGGACCGGCAAGGTCATCACCCTCGGCCACGCGAGCAATGCGGCCGAAAACACGCTCGAAAACAAGACGGTTGTGATGCCGGTCGAGAAGCCGCTCACCGTCGCCGGCCAGGAATTCAAATACAACTTTACCCCCAACTCACTGACCATCCTCCGCATCCCGGGATGAGCATCGCCGGGACTACCGTTCTGCCCGCAGAATCCGGCGAAGGATGATGATCGTCGTCAACGCTCTCCCTCGCGTTGTGGGTCCGCGGCCGCTTTCCAGTACAACGCGTAACGCTGGTGCTGCACCCGATAAAAGGGCGCCAGGCGGACCGCGACCTCCTTGCGGTCGGCCGGGTTGAGCATGCGGACCTCGAACTCCAGCGACTGCCCGGCAACCGGCTTTGTCGACGCCAGCGCCGCGGAAACCGGACCGATGAGCACAGGCACCGGCCAGGCCGGTGCCTGTGCCAGCGCGTTGTTGCCGGCAACGTCGGATGCAGGCATGCCGTCGCGGCCGAGCTGGCCGGCCAGCAGGACCGGCCCGTAGAAGAACGAGACGGTGCCCGGATCATCCTTGCTGGGGCGCACGCGAAGCGACAGCGGCAGTTCCAGTTCGATCGCGTCTGCATCGTTCCAGGTGCGCGTCAGCGCCAGATACTCGCCGGCAGCCGCGGCGGCCGACTGTTTCGACCCGTTGATCCTCACCACCGCAGGACCTTCCAGCCAGCCTGGAACACGCAAGTGGATTGTGGCCTGGACCGGCGCGGATGTGCTCAGGGTCAGTTTGACCGCGCCACTCTCCGGGTAGCGCGTCTCCATGCGCACTTTCACACCCTGCTCGCTCCAGTCCAGTGTCGAGGCAATGAAGAGACTGACCCAGAGCGAACGGTCTTTGTGGAAGTAGATCGCCTCGCCGAACCGGGCGGCGTGCTCGATGCCAGTTCCCTGGCAACAGAATGGTTCGTTGATGTGGATGCGATAGTCGCCGGGCCGCATGGACATGTAGTACATCACCCGCCCATGGTCGGGCTCAATCGAGGAAAGAATGTGGTTGTAGAGCGCGTTCTCGTAATAGTCCGCATTGGCGACCGAAGGCGCGTGCTGGAAAAGCAGGCGGGTGAGCTTGAGCATGTTGTAGGTGTTACACGACTCGGCCGTCAAAGGGCTCAGGGCGGCATCGCCTGTTCCGGCGACCTCCGTCCCGGCGTTGCGCAGCTTCTCATTGAATGAATTGCCGCCGTTGACGAACGAGTGATGGTTAACCACAATTCGCCAGAACGAGGCTGCGGCCTGGCCGGTCCGCTCATTGCCGGCGACCTGCGCGAAGCGGGCCAGTCCAACCGCCTGCGCCGCGTGGGTGTTTCCGTGCAGCCCGGAGAGCTGGTCTTTGCCCTCTGCCAGGGGGTCCGCAAACCAGGGGCGATTGAACACCGCCGCCAGCTTCAGGTGACGGCCGGCATTGGCATCGCCGGCCTTGCGGGCCAGCTCAGAGAGGTCCGCCAGCGCCTCGGCCATGGCGCCGAATTCATTGCCGGGATTCCCGCTGAAGTCGGTGCGGAACATCGCCTCGATCTGCTCGGGTGTCAGCTTGGCGATGCGCGCAGCGAAGTAGTCGGACATCTTCGCGGCCAATTCCAACGCCTGTGGGTTGCCGCACAGGGCGTGCACATCCAGCAGGCCGGCCAGGATCTTGTGGATCGTGTAATAGGGAACCGATGCCCGGCGGGGATTGGTCTCCAGGTTGTCGAACCAGGCGGCGGGGAACGCGGACAAATACCCGCCGCCGAGTTTCTCCTGGCATTCGGCCAGCACCTTCACCATGTAGTTGGCCTTGTCACGGAAAGAGGCATCGCCGGTCGCGGCATACATCCTCGCGGCCGCCGAGAAGTAGTGTCCGGCATAATGGCCGCGGACGAAGCCGTCATCCCACCCGCCATAGCTTCTGGTCACACCGGCTGGCTGGGGGAGTCCGGCGAGCTTGCGGAAGTTGAACAGGAGCCGATCTGGTTCAAGCTGCCCGACCATGCCGGTTCGATGCAGTTCCTGAATCGTCCTGAATGGCCCATCCAATAGCCGCACGCGGCCGGGTTCAAATGCCTCGGCCGCAGGTGCTGGTCCGGCAGCGCGGGCCAAAGCCGGGGGGAGGATTGCGCCCGCGAGTGTGAGGATCAGGATGCACAGCCACGCAGCCTGCTTCATGCTCATCTCTCGTCTCCGTACCAATGCGCCCGATGGCGGAATCCAGGTTGGTCGAACGTGGAAGATACTTTCCGAAGGCAATTGCTTCCAGAGCCTCCGAGCTTGAAGCACGAGGAAACGGATTTGCGAGAGCGAGACTCCCGGGTGATTCGGAGACAATGCTGGGTTCCTGGTATTGCCGGCCATTCCCGGGTAGAACGTGCCCCGTACATTCACACCGTGCCACCTTGCGGCGCGAATAAGGAGACTTTTCTATGCGCGGGCAGTCTTCTTTCCGGCATCTCCTCATCTTTTGGGCCTCGTTCTTCATCACCACCTGCCGCGTCCACGCGGCCGAGCCGGCGCAGTCCGCGCCTGCGCAGGCATCGCAGGAGATGGTGCTCTGGTACCGCCAGCCGGCGACCGCCTGGCTCCAAGCCATCCCCATGGGCAATGGCATGATCGGGGCCATGGTCTTTGGCGGCGTGTCGCAGGAGCGGATTGCGCTCAATGAGTCGAGCTTCTGGTCCGGGCGGCCGCACAACTACGACGATCCCGAAGCCGGCAAGTACTTCGCCCAGATTCGCGATCTGGTTTTCGCTGGCAAGTTCCAGGAAGCCGAGAAGCTGGCCAATGCCCACTTCTATGGCATCCCCAAGGCGCAAGAGGCCTACCAGCCAATCGGCGACCTGCTTCTATCCTTTCCGGATGACAAGATCACCGACTACCGCCGCGAATTGGACATGGAAACCGGAATCGCCAAGGTGAGCTATCGCTCGGGCGACGCGCTGATCACGCGCCAGGCCTTCGTCTCCTGGCCGGACCGCGTCCTGGTCGTGCGCATCAGTGCCGACAAGCCCGGGCGCATATCCCTGGGGGTCCAGTTCAGGGGTCCCTATCTGGAAAACAGTGCCGCTGATGCCGGCCGGCTGGTGATGGACGGAACGTGGAAAGGTCCGTTCTCTGCCCCGCCCACTGGAATGGATGGCCTGATTGCGCGGACGAAGGGTGAGGGTTTGCGCTATGAGGCGGCGTTGTCCGCGCGTCTGGAAGGTGGCAAGTCCGAAGCGGTCGGCTCGACGCTCAACATCAAGAGCGCCGACGCCGTCACCTTCGTCCTGGCGGTGGCCACCAGCTTTGTGAATTACCACGACATCAGTGGCGACCCCGCGGCCCGGTGCAAGGAAGCCCTGGACGCCATCGCCGACAAAGACTTCGCTGCCCTCCATCGCCGGCATGTGGACGACTTCCGGGGCCTGATGGGCCGGGTGCGGCTGCAGGCCGGCGACGCTTCGCAGAACGATAAGCCGACCGATGAGCGCCTCAGGGCGATTCGTGCGGGCGGGGTGGATCCGAATCTGGAAGCGCTCGCTTTTCAATTCGGCCGCTACATCCTCACCTCTAGCAGCCGAGTCGGCGGCCAGGCGGCCAACCTCCAAGGCATCTGGAATGAGGCTCTCCTGCCGCCCTGGGGCAGCAAGTACACCACCAACATCAACGTCCAAATGAACTATTGGCCCGCCGAGGTCTGCAATCTGGCCGAATGCCATCAGCCCCTGTTCGACCTGATCAAGGATCTCTCCGAGGCCGGTGCCAGGACGGCCAAGACCTATTACAACTGCGGCGGCTGGGTGCTCCACCACAACACCGACCTGTGGCGCGGTACGGCACCGGTCGATGCCGCCAGGTACGGCATGTGGCCGGTCGGCGGCGCCTGGCTCTGCCAGCACATCTGGGAACACTATGCCTTTGGCGGCGACGAGAAGTTCCTTCGGGAGAACTACCCGCTCATGCGGGGGTCGGCTCAATTCCTGCTGGAACTCCTGGTCGAGCACCCCAAGCACCGCTGGCTGGTCACGCCATTTTCCATGTCTCCCGAGCATGGTTATCGGGACAAAGACGGAAACACCGCGTACCTGTCGCCGGGGCCGACGATGGACATCGCCCTGATCCGCGAGTTGTTCTCGCACTGCATCGAGGCAGGGAAGATCTTGGGTGTGGATGAGGAGTTTCGGGCCAGGCTTGCCGCCGTTCTGCCCAAGCTCCCGCCGTACCGGGTCAACAGCCGCGGCCACCTGCAGGAGTGGATCGAGGATTGGACGGGCGGCACCGAGGGCCACAACGTCTCGGCCAACTTCCCCTTCTTCCCCGGCAGCACCATCACCCTGCGCGGCAACCCGGAACTGGCCGCCGCCATCAATAAGTGGATGGAGACGCGCCAGGGCCGAGGCGGCTGGATCACGGCCTGGGATACCGCCGTGTGGGCTCGTCTGGAACGCGGCGAGAAGGTCGAGCAGTGGCTACGGCCGCTGGTGCGTTCCCTGGCGGATAACCTGCACAATCCCCGCTCGAATCAATCCGACGCCAACTTCGGCCTGACTGCTGCGGTCGCTGAGGCCCTCCTGCAAAGCCATGCCGGAGAAATCAGCCTGCTGCCGGCGCTGCCACCCAGTTGGAGCACGGGTTCGATCAGCGGCCTGCGTGCTCGCGGCGGTTTTGAGATCGCGATGCAGTGGAAGGACGGCAAGCTGCAGTCCGCCACCATCCGCAACGCCGCGCCGGCCACGTTCAAGGTGCGCTACGGCGGCAGAACGGCGGATTTCTCGATCAAGGCCGGCCAGACGCTTCACATGAACGCGGATCTGGTGATGGCAAACTGATTGGCGGCTGCAGGCGGCGCGCTGACGGTGATCATGGGCTCCTGGATCTGGGCTTGGGTATGCGGCAACTGCCGGCCGTGGGCCAGCCACTTGCCGATCAGGCGATCGTAGCGGACCTTGCTTTCCGGGCTGTCAAAGGGGCCCAGATATTGGTCGCCACCGTTGAGAGTGACGACAGCCTGGCCGGAATGACGGTGCAGGCGGTACTTGGGGAAACGACCGTTGAGCCAAGGCATGTGCTGCTCCTTCTGAGGCCTGCGAAAAACGGTATGTACCGTTTTTCTCCAAGCTCTTGAGCCGCACTGCCCGACGCAGGCAGGTACGCTAACTCACGCGTTCGGCAGGATTTGCTGCAAGTGGGCGCTACAGGGCTCGAACCTGTGACCTCCAGCGTGTCATGCTGGCGCGCTAGCCAGCTGCGCCAAGCGCCCGTGTTCGGACCGGGACATGCCCGGCCGGAGTGTGGAATTATAGCCAGCGGCGTTGCGGTTACAAGCGGCGATCGGCCGCGGGGTCCACGACCGTCGTTGCAGACCTGTTCTGGCCGATAACAGGGGCATGGG
>CAZMXI010000012.1:0-41698 GCA_964570205.1 uncultured Tepidisphaeraceae bacterium | reverse complement strand
TGACGGCCGGACGGTTCTGACCGCAACCTATGAGAAAGGGAAGGAAACCGAAGGGGATGTCACGGAGTACTGGCAGGGCAAGTTGAGGCGGACGTATCACCGAACGAATGGGGAATACAACGGCCGTGAGACGCTGTATGCCGACGGAAAGCCCTGTTGCGTGGCCAATCACAGCAAGGGCTTCTGCACGGACAGCACGAGTTACTACCCCAGTGGCAAAGTGCAGTACCGCGAGAAGAACTCGCTGCAGGGGGAGAAGACATTGACGCAATACGAGGGGTTCCACGAGAACGGGAATCCGAGCGAGAAAGGCAATCGCCTGGGCGGCCAGCGAGAAGGCGGCTGGGTCTTCCATCATGAGAACGGGAAGGTGCAATCGCAGGGCGATTACAGGAACGGCCGCCGCACGGGCAAATGGATCGAGAATCACGCGAACGGCGAGACTCGGGCGACCGGATCATTCAAGGATGATCTTGAGGATGGGCGCTGGGAGTACTCTGACGAGAAGGGCAAGCGCACGGGCTGGGCGGAATTCCGTGACGGCAGGCTTGTTCAATCCGGGACGTACAAGGATGAATGACGCCGTGTACGAAGAAGACATGGAATCGATATGAGCGAGACCTACTCCAAAGTGGCAACGTGGCTGCGGGGAATAGCCGAGGATGGTCGGGCGGCGAGACGGTTTATCGGCGCGAAGCTCCGATGCCGATCACTGGCAAAGCAGCGCCGGTCGTCCGACGATGATTTGGCCGGCCTCTATCGCTTGCTGGGATCGGAAGCCGCAGACGCCGGATTGGGGCAGGATATACCGGCTTTCTCGGCGGTTGGCGAGTGCAGGCAACGGCTTGCGGGGGCCCGAAAGCGGTTGGACGAGCAGAGCGTGCTGGTTAAGGAGGCCGAGGAGCGGCTGGCCCGGGAACGCGACCGCCATAACGGGATCATCTCGGCGCTGGGGGCGGAAGAGGCGGCACTCCTGGAAGCTGCGACACGGGCGCGGGCTGAGTTGCGTTCGGTGGAGAAGCGTATTGCCGGCCTGGAGAGGGAAGCCGGTGCGTTTCAGTCGCAGATCGACAAAGCCGCGCAGGGGAACGCGACGACGGTGCCAGTCGGGAAGCTGCGCGAGCAGTTTGAGCAGGCGAGGCAACTGGCGGTGAAGGCCTCCGCGGATTTGTCGCCGGCGAGGGAGGCCGTGGAGCGAGCGACGGCCGCAGCGGAGCAGAAATCGACCGAACTGGCTGGGGCAAGACGACAGGGGAAGCAGATCGGACAGGAGTGCGAGCAGGCGGTCGAAAGCGCCAGGGCTACCTATCGCATCGCGTCGGCTGACGTGAACGGTGTCGAAGGCCAGTTGGAGAGCGCCCTGGGGGCGTTCGGGCAAGCCATCTATGCATCAGCGCCGGCCGGAGCACCGGAGCCGGTGGCGGGCACGCTGAATCGTGTGGCGGGCGGACTGAAGACGATTGCGCGGATCGAGGCTGACCGCGCAGCCGCACAGGAGGAGTCGGCGCAGGTCCGGCCACAGGCGATTCGTTTCGGCGCCTATTGCGGCGGAGGGGTCGCGGCCTTGGCTCTGCTGATTGTCTTGATCGTAGTCCTGCTGCCCGGAGATTCCGGCGGTGGCGGCGCTTTGGCTCAGGCGCCGGCGGCGGAGAAACCATCTGGCGATACCGATGCTGAGGCGCCGGCGACAAACGAGCTCACCGCTGAGCTGACCGATGCGATCCTCAAGCTCCCGGCGCTGGCGCCGACGTATTTTGATGAAGCCCGAATGCAGCCTCGCTTCCGCGCCACCGGCAAACTGGCGGTACAGAGCTGGTTTGAACGGCCGGATGGCGGATCACTGGTTCGCATCATGGCCGATGCTGAGCAGCGGGCGGACCCCCAGAGCGCGGTTTGTCCGGTGGGCGTGGTGATGGACGTGGTCATCGCGGGCGGGAACAGGATCGGGGCCTGCGAGATCGTCCGTGTCGAGGACGCGGACTTGAGGGCATTTCAGGCGCTGCTCGCGCGGTAAGCGCCGTTCCATGGTCCACGAACCGGTATGCCACGGCGCGGCTGTCCGCGCTCCATTTATGTCAATGCGACTGCGACGGCTCGGGGTCGAAAAAGGTCATCAGGATTAGCGATAGAATCTGTTCGCCGTATTCATTGGCGTGCACCACATCGCGGTAGAACAGGTGCGGGTGGACGTTGGCGGAACGGATGTACTCGGCCCAGGGGGTGGTCATGTCCAGATAGGCACAGCGTTCTTCCACGGCGAGCTTCTTCAGGGCGACGCCGTAGGCCCCGGTGCCAGAATGGTGCGCTTTGGCCAGTTCTTCGGGAACGCGCGGGTCGGCCGTGCCGAAAGTCCCCGTGGCCAGCAGAATCTCGACCTCGGGCAATGCAGCGCGCAATTCGTGAATCACGGTGCGGATGCTGTCGATGTCCTTCTGGCTGATGCCGCCGATGAAGATCAGATCCGGCTTACGCGGGATGACATACCTCGCCAGGCGGCCTTCCTCTTTGTAATGCTGGCAGCCGCCACCGCCGCGGACATACACGGTGGCCCTGATGCCGGCCTTCGGGTAAGCCTCCTGGAGTCTGGCCACCCATCCGGATCGCATGGTGTCATTGACGATGCTGTCGCCCATGGCCAGGAGCTTCAGTTCGCCGCCTTCATTCAGGATGCGGCGTGTGCGCGCCAGGCGAGACCAGTCGTGCCTGGGCGCGGTGAATTGGCCCTTGGGCATCTCGGCCTGGATGCGGGCGATCTGTTGCAGCGACCGTTCGGGAGTCGGGAAGATGTAGTAATCCTTCTCCGAGGGCTCCGCTTTTCCCGATCGATCCGGCGGGTACTTCGCCGGCAGCGCTCCCTGCTTCGGGAAGGTCACCGGGGAATCTCTGATCATGTCGCCCCAGGCGGTGGAGTTCATCACCGTTGCGATGAGCAGCATGGTTGGCAGTGATCTTCGCATCATGAGCCCATCGTAACGGAGGCATGGGACCGCGGCCAGCTTCGACAAGGGGGAGTGTGCAACCCGGTCGGCGCGTGGTTAGAATCGGAGCCGTGTCTCCAGAAAGCGGTCGGCGCACGTGGCGGTTCCCGCCGCCGGTGGACTCGATGGCCGGCCTGGCGACAGGGGCCGATGGCGAAAAGGAGCGTTCATGAAGACGAAACAGCTTCTCTGCTTTGTGGTGACGATCTTGCTTGCCGATGGCCGCTTCTGTTTGTGGAAGGGGCCCCTGTGCCTGGCTGCTGAGCCGGGAAGGTTGTCGGAAGGGCACGGCCTCTCGGCAAAGTATGCGAAGGATGTCGGCTTGGCGCGCGACTCGGCCGTACTGCTGGCGGAGGACTTCGAGACCGGCGCGCTGGAGGATCTCAAGCGAAAATGGAGCGATGTGAGCAACAAGGGCGGGAAAGTGCTGGCGTTCAGCGAAGATGTTCCGGCCGGCGGCCATGGCCGGCGATCCATGCAGATGACGGCCACCCTGGGCGAGAACACGGGCGGGCACCTGTACACGCGTCTGCCTCGCGCGGTGGACAAGGTGCATGCCCGCTTCTACGTCAAGTTTCCGGACGATGCGGGGTATGTGCACCACTTCGTGCACCTGGGCGGCTACAACCCGCCGACGGCTTGGGCGCAAGGCGGGGCGGGGGAACGCCCGCGTGGCGATGATCGGATTACGGTGGGGATCGAGCCGTACGGCCATTACGGCCAGTTTCCCGCGCCGGGGGCATGGACGTTCTACAACTACTGGCATGAGATGAAGGTCAGCGCTGGCGGCAAGTACTGGGGCAATGGCCTGCAGGGCATTCGGCCGGCCGTCATCCCGCGCGATCGCTGGCAATGCGTCGAAGTGATGCTGCAGCTCAATTCCGAGCCGGACAAAGCCGATGGCGAACTGGCGCTATGGCTGGATGGAAAGCTGGAGTCGCATTTCTGGCCAGGGGCGAAGCGCACGCGCTGGACCGGGATGGGTTTCAAGCTGGTGGAGGAGGGCGGTGAGCCTTTTGAGGGGTTCCGCTGGCGCAATAGCAAGGATCTCAAGATCAACTTCTTCTGGCTGCTGTACTACGTCACCGAAAACGCCCCGCGACAGAACAAGGTTGCAGATCCGCCGCGGACCAACCGGGTGTGGTTCGACGATATCGTGGTGGCCACGGAGTACATCGGGCCGATCAAGCCGTAGCCTGAACCTCCTGGCATGCCTCGCTCTGTCGCGATTGCTCCCGGCCTGGAGGGGGCAGGTGGCGGTACCAGGTGAAATAGAGCGCGATGGATACGATGGCCGCGGCGCTGAAGCAGATGGTCACCGCTGGCCACCGGTGAAGGATCAGGTAGAGCGAGCCGACGTACAGGCCGCAGATGCCGCAGACCGCGAGCAGGGTGTTGACAGCATCGCGAGCAAAGCTTTCGCGTGCGGATGTCTCCGGATGTGAAACGCCGCCGCGCACGCGTCCCCAGGCGCCGAAGGGTTGGACGTTGTGGTAGAACCTTGCCAAGATCCCTGGATCGGTGGGCTTGGTCAGAAGTGACACGGTGACAGCGATGATGGCGGATGCGGACGCAATGACGGGGAATGCGACATAGAGCGGGGTGGCATGCCGCCAGATGTACAGGTCGCCGATGACCTGTCCGAGGGAGAGAGCCATGCCCGCGAGCACTCCGATGGCGTACCCCCACCCATTGAGTCGCCACCAGTACCACCGCAATACGTTGGGGGGGAGGATGCCGGCCGCCAATGTGCCGAAGATCCACATGAATGCGGTATTGATCGAGGATCCGACGGAGGCAATCACCAGGCCGGTGACGATCAGCAGGGTGGAGGCGGCGTAGCTGGCGTAGATGAGCGTACGGTCGCCGGCTTTTGGATTGATGTAGCGTTGATAGATGTCCTTGACCAAGTAGGCTGCGCCGCCGTTGACGGTGGAGCTGAAGGTGGCCAGGAAGCCGGAGAGCAGGGCGGCCAACATGAAGCCGACGAGGCCCTTGGGGAGCATGGTTGCGATGATCAGGGGCAGCGCGGTTTCGGGGTCGCTCTTCAGCTTTGCGTTCAGGTCGGGGTCGCCCACGCCCATGATGGCCATGACGGCGATTGCCATGGCGAAGGGCCAGCGGACGGTATGGATCACGCCCCAGAGGGCGCCGAGCTTGGAGGCATCGCGGGCATCGCGGGCGGCCAGAAACCGCTGGAAGTCATACAACTGTTCCGGTCCGCTGACGCACAGAAGGAGTCCCTTGGCCACCCACACGGCGACCAGCGCGCCGAAGAGCGAATAGTCGGTGTCGCCCGAGACGACGCCCTGCAGTTCGGCAGGTCGGGCAGAGGGCATGATGTCGATCCAGCCGGTGGGCACGTTGGCGAAGAACTCGGCCGGCGCGAATCGCTGGAATCCGACGACGGCAAAGGTGATCGCGCCAGCGCTGAGAACGATCGTCTGGAGGATCTCCACCCGGACAATGCCATGGAAGCCGCCAGCGACGACATAGAGCCCGGTGACCAGGAGGATCAGTACAGCGCAGGTGAATGGCTTGAAGGGAAGGAAAACAGCGCCGAATTTGCCCATGCCGATCGCCCCATAGCCGAGCAAGGCGGCGATGGTGAGGATAGCGAAGAGCGTGTAGGCAAGGCGCGCCAAGTCGCCGGCCGGTCCGCTGCCGAACCGCGTGTGCATCCACTCGGCGCCGGTGAGCACATTGCTGCGGCGAATCCACTTGCCCATGTAGGCCAGGTAGAACGCGGTGATCGGGAAACCCCACAACCAGTGGACCCACATTCCCTTGAGGCCCAGCAGGATGAACATGGAGACGATCCACATCGTCCCGGTGATGTCGAAGTAGGAAGAGGAGCCCGACATGGCCAACGCCCACCACGGGAGCTGGCGGCCGCCGAGGAAGTAGGCGGACATGCCTTTGGCCGCCCGTCGCTTCATGGCGAACCCGATGCCCATGACCAGAGCCAGGTAGAGCAGAACGATGATCTGATCGACGAGGGAGAGATTCATGGGCGTTCCTTGGCTGCGGAAAGCGGCGAGCTGCAGCGGTGTCGGCGCTGCGTCACGGCAGCGAGATACGCACGGTCACCAGGCCGTATGCCGGGACGGTGATCGGGCCCTCGATCTTCTGTCGGGGCGCCTCGCTCAGGTCGCTGAGCCACATGCCGTTGTGCGGCTGACGAAGCGTCAGCGTCACGTTCTCCTCCTTGCCGGAGACGCCGAACAGGCGGACGATCATCGCCTTGCCATCCTCGCTGACCTTGAGCGTTTCGAGCAGGACGGACTGCGAAGAGAGGCTGAGGGCAGAAGCGGGGGGTTGAGCGCCAATCGCCGGGGCGGTGATCAGCGGCCGAGTTGACTCCACTCCGAACCGCGCTGATTCGGCTCCCGAATACCCGGCTTTGTGAGGCCGGAGCACGTATCGGAACGTGGTCAGCCCCGGCTGGTCGGCCTTGTAATTGGTGTGCCAGTGGTTGTTCTGGGCCCAGGAGAAGATGGTCTGCGAGTCGTGGGCTTTCGTCATCCACTCATTCAGGCGGACCGCGCCCAGCAGGTTGGCGGTCATCCCGCCAATCTGCATCAGTGGCGCTTCGATGGGCGCCCAGGTGATGCCGTAGTCGGTGTTGGACACATCCACCCAGCGCTGCACGGTGTACCAGTTGAAGCACGAGCCCGGGAGCTGATCCTTGTTTGGCCGGACGACTGCCCAGGGCGTCTCCATCCGCATCTCGCCGCCGGGCACGTTGAACCCGAAGCCGAAATGCACCGCATCCTTCTGCCGCACTGCCTTTCGATCGACGTGGTTGGTCAGCTCGACGCGATCCAGGCCGTCGATCACGCGGACCTCGCGCATAAGGCTGTTACAGCCGGGGGCTGTGGACTCGATGCGGATGGTCGCGACCAGCGGGCCCGGCTCGACGATGCTCAGCTTCACCTCGCCGCTGGGCTGGGCCTTGCTCGCGTCCACACCCAGCAGGTAGCGGAAGTCGTTGATCGCGACGGGGGCGTTTGGGTCGACGAGGTCGGCGTCAAGGCCGGCCATGCGCAGGCTGCGGACAGCGCCGGTTCTGTCGTCCATCGTGAGCGACAGTTGGGCAGTTGTAATCGTGTTGCCTCGAGCCATCGCCTGTCCTTGAGGTTCAACCCGGCCCTGGCTGACGGTAAACCGGCTGGCGCCAAATGGCGGCACATCGCGGGCGATGAATGCCAGCTCACCGGATTTGAGCCGTTGCGATGGCATAGGCTTCTGGCTGGCATCTGTCACGAGATCCCCGGCGGCGGACTGCTCTTTAGACAGGATGACCAGGTCCGTTCGCGGCCATTGCGTGGTGTTGAAGACGTCGATGGTCGAGGCGGATTGAGCGGCATCGCCGCGCGTGGACAGGGCGTCATTGACGAGCTTTCGCGATTGCTGCTCGGCGTCGACGGCGAACTGGCCCTTCACCTTCCACTGATCGAGCACAAAGGGATTGTCCGGATCGCTGATGCTGTTCCACGCACCCCAGGTGTGTTCGCTGTAGAGCATGACGTTGCGCCACGCTTCCTCAAACCGATCGGCCGGCCGTCTCTTCGGGGCCACCAGCGCCCAGAGGGCCTCGGCCTGCACGAGCTGATCGGCGGCGATGCGGTTCAGGCCGGTCTCGCGCGAGGTCGAGCCCGCGCCATCCTCCCAATAAGGGGTCATATCGCCGGCGAAGCTGGGCAGGTCCTTGCCGTGGCGGGCCTCAAATGCGTGGAAGAACTCGCTGGCGGTGGCGACGACGATCCTCGGTGACAGATACTTCTTGTTCCACTCGACCACCTTCTGCGCGGCCTGCTCGTCGGGCGGGGCATTATCGACTCCGCCACCGGGCCAACGCCCCGTCCAGTAGACATAGCCCATGTCATAGGGGAAATCGCGGCCTTCCTGGGCGGCGAGGTACTCCATCATCCGGGGCTCGAGGTCGCCGCCGTACCAGTAATGGTCCACGATCCAGCAGAGCACCTTCTCCTTGCCCGACGGCGACACCCAGTAGAACGGCTTCTGGTCCCACGCCGCGTGAACCGCGCCGACGCGGTCGCTGAAGTTCGGGCCAACTGCAAAGTATTTGATGCCTGCCTGCGCCATGACGGTCATCAGCCCCCATGTGTAGCCGGGCACATCGCAAATGGCGGCGGAATCGACGGTTACGCCAGTGGATTGCGAGAGGCGAGGGGCGTAGCTGACGACCCGCGCCAGTTCCTCGGGCCTGCAAAGGCCGGTCAGCATGTTGGCGTAGAGGCCGTCCAGGCCGACCTGCCGCTGGCGCACCGCGCTCAGAAACGCGTTGCGTTCCTCGGGCGTGGCGCGTCTGAGGTAATGATCGATCGACCAGATCGCCTCGGGGTTCCACTTGAACCGCATGCCCTCCGGATTGCCGGCGCTGGCGTTGGCGAGTTCGATTGCCTTGTCCATGTTGCCGATCTGGATGTCGATCACCTCGGCTTGGCGGTGTGTGTAGCCGATGTCCACATGCGAGTGGTTCAGGAGCCATATCTCGCGCAGACGCGGCGGGCGAAGCGTCACCTCTCGCTCAGCAATGACCCTATCACCCGCGACGAGCCGAAGTCGCCGTGTGGTCTGCTTCTCGACGGGCGCCACGCCCAGCTCCACCTGCTGCACGCCGCTCTTCAGACGAACCGTTCCGATCGCCATATCGTCCAGGAGAGCTTTCGCTTCAATCTCCTCGCCCAGGTGGCGGATAGCCAGGTTCAACACCTGCACGCCTCCGTCGCGCTGGCGCCGAACCATTGCTGCAGCGCGCACGCTGGAGAGCATCGTCCGATCGGCGAT
This sequence comes from uncultured Tepidisphaeraceae bacterium, assembly GCA_964570205.1. GTDB lineage: Bacteria > Planctomycetota > Phycisphaerae > Tepidisphaerales > Tepidisphaeraceae > CAZMXI01. The sequence continues at coordinate 32,906 of CAZMXI010000012.1, read as the reverse complement.
CGGAGACAGCTCCAGTCCGGCCGGGGCTTCGAGCGTCACCGCATCATAGAGCAGCCAGCTCCCGCCCAGTGTCGTGATCGTTACCTCGTTCTCGCCCGCCTTCAGTAGCGATGCCGGAAATGCGATCTCCCAGCGCGAGGCTTTGCCCTTGGCCGGCTCGCCGAAGATCGAGGCATCGCCTCCGCCGGCCGCGAGGCGGCGATCAAATGCACGGCCGTTGATCGTCACGCGCAGGTGCGGCGGGGCCCCGGCCTGCGTATCCACGAACGCCAACGTCAGGTTCCCATTACCGCCGGCCGGCGCCTGCTTCAGGCCGAACAGAACGGTGAACGCATGCTGGCGCTGGCCGGCCCATGCATCCGCCGGCCCGGGATGGGTATAGGGCCAGTCTCGCTTGGGATCGGATCGGCCGATGATGAAGAACGCATCCTCCCTGTACTGCTGATACCCCGCCGGCGCGAGGGCGAATTCGGCGTTGCCGGCGTCGGCTTTTCCAATCCGCCAGAGCGCCTGGTTCTCGGCCGCGTGCACATCGTGCACGGCGATGAGCATCATGATCCCGCAGAGCAGTCTGGCTGTTCTCATGTACGCACCTGGTTCTGGCGGACGCTGGAGATGACCCCGCTGGCCACGACCCGCGCCCAGCGGTATAGTCCGAATGATTGATTGGATACCCGACTCCACAATCCGCTGCAAGGCGACCGCTTTGAGGTCCAGCCCATGTCCATGACATCCCGCCAGCGAGTGTTGTCCGCCATTTGCCATGCCGAGCCCGATCGCGTACCGGTCGATTTCGGAGGCCATCGGTCCAGCGGGATCATGGCGATTGCCTACCGCAGATTGCGCGAGCATCTTGGCCTGCCGGCACGCCTGCCGCGGGTGTATGACCCCATCCAGCAGCTTGCGATTGTTGAGGACGATGTACTGGAACGTTTCGGCGTGGATGCGATCGAGATGGGCAGGGGCTTCTGCAATGATGAGCGGTTCTGGAAGTCATGGCGGCTGCCCGACGGCGGCGAGTGCGTCATTCCCGCATGGGCGAACGTTTGCAAGGATGGCGATGACTGGTACACCGTCAGCCCCTCCGGGCAGCGCACGGGCGTGCAGAAGGCGGGATCGCTCTATTTCGAGCAGATACACTGGCCCATGCTGGACGATGTGCCGGATGACCTGTCGCGTCTGCCGGATATGCTCGCCGAGGTAAGTTGGTCGGTCGGTTCCCCGCCGGAGCCCGGCGCGGATCTGGCCGCTGGGGCGAAGGCTCTGCGGGCAGGAACGAATCGCGCCATCATCGGGCTGTTCGGTGGCAACCTGCTGGAATGGGGGCAGATGCTCTGCCGGAACGACAATTTCCTCATGCTTCTGGCCGCCGAGCCTTCCAAGGCCCACCGCCTTCTCGATCGGCTCGTCGAGCATCATATGGCGACCCTGGAGAAGTTCCTGGCGGCCGCAGGCTCTTCCATCGACATCATCCTCTTCGGCGATGACTTGGGCATGCAGACCGGCCCGCAGATCTCGCCGGCCATGTACCGCGAGTTCTTCTTCCCGCGCCACCGGGCGCTGTGGCAACGGGCCAAGGAACTGGCGGACGTGAAGGTGATGCTGCACTGCTGCGGCGGCGTGCGCGAGCTGCTGGACGACCTGATCGAGGCCGGTTTGGATACGATCAACCCGGTGCAGATCAGTTGCGCAGGCATGGACCCAGCGGGGCTGAAGCGGGATTTCGGGTCGCGAATCTGCTTTTGGGGCGGCGGATGCGACACGCGGCAGGTCCTGCCGAAGGCGTCGCCGGCGCAGGTGCGCGAGCATGTGCTGCGCAACCTGGAGATTCTCGCCCTTGGCGGCGGGTTCGTTTTCCAGCAGGTCCACAACATCATGGCCGACGTACCACCCGAGAACATCGTGGCGATGTTCGATGCCGTCGCCGAATACAACGGCCGGCGGCGCTGACGGCGACACGGTGCCTTACCGTCGCCGGGCCACTGCTCCGGGCCGCCGGCTATTCCGGCTCGACCAGCATGCCCGAGATCAGGCCCTGGGCATCCAGAGTCATTGATATCAGCATGACGCCGTCGGCGAACGTGGCGCGATAGCGGTAGGTCCGCAGGCCGTTGGCCTCGCTGCGCCCAAGCAGGTCTAACGACTTCAATGATCCGATTGCCTTGAGGGTTGACTGGATCGAATCGCGGCCCTCAGCCATCACGTTCCACATCCCGGGGGTAAACCTGTTCTCTTCCAGCGTCCAGTCAACGCTGCGCACGATGCAGTCGCGCAGAAGTGTTGTCACCTTCGGTTCCTTGTCCTCGATCGGCTGTGGGCGCTTGGGGGCGAGGGCGGCGTTGTAAACCCCCGCCACTTGCCGGGCAATGCGGGAGGGGTTGGCGCTGGTGCAGTTCGTAAGCACCACCACTGCCAGATCATCGTCGGGGAAGATGACCAGATTGCTGGTGAAACCGGTGCTGTGGCCGCCGCTGTGGGAGATGCACCGATGCCCATCCACCGAGTCCACCCCCCACCCCAGGCCATAGCCCGCCGTCTTGCCGTCCGCCAACTTCACCGGCCGCCATGCCTGTTCGATGGTCGATTTCTTGAGCAGCTTCTCTTCCTCGAAGGCGGCCGCCCATTTGGCCATGTCGGCCGCGGTTGAGACAATCCCCCCGCCGCCATACCCCAGGATCGACTCGGCCACGAAGTCGCCGTTGCGCAAAGCGTTGTCCCGCCAGTGGTAACCGCTGGCACGGTGGGGAATGAGGGCCGAGTGGCCAAAGACGCGTGTGTTGTTCATCTCCAGTGGGCCGAAGACTCGCTCGGCGAGGAAGTCGCCGTAACTCTTGCCCTTGTGCTTGCGGATGATCATCGCCAGCAGGTGATAGTTGGTGTTGCTGTAGGCGTATCGCTGGCCGGGCGTGAAGTTCAGCGGCCGGGGCGCCGTGTCGCGCAGGACCTGCTTCTCGGTCACATCGAGACGCAGGCTGGCGGTGGGCTCGTTGATGAAATCCTTGATCCCCGATGTGTGCGTGAGCAAGTGGCGAAGCGTTATGTCCTTCCACGCCTCCGGCGTGCCCTCGATGTGCTTGCTCACCGGGTCTTCCAGCGACAGCTTGCCCTCCTCCATGAGCATCAGAATAGCGGTCGAGGTGAACGTCTTGGTGATGGACTGAATCTGGAACACAGTCTGCGGCGTTGTCGGCACGTTGAGTTCGACATTGGCCAGGCCATAGCTGCCCAACTTCACCACCTGGCCCTTCTGGACAACGGCCAGCGACAGGCCCGGGATGTGCCGTTTCTGCATTTCGGCCTTGACCAGGTCATCGATTGTGTCGGCGCCGGCGAATGGCACAGCAACGAGCACGCAAATGAGCGGCAAAGCCGCACGGAAACATCGGTTATAGCATGACCAACTGTGCATGGCGTAGTTACCAAAGTCGCGAGCCGGATCGTAGCAGGGGCGTGCCGGGGCGACAAGACGAGACGGTGTCGGTGATGTTCGAGCGGGTGGACGTGTTCAGTGCGGTTCAATAGGATAAGACCCGTTCTGCATACGCCACAGGGATTCGGTGGCTGCCCAGGTGGGCAATATCGACCGGACCCATCATAATCTGCCTTCCGGTGAGTCATGAGAGCGAACACTCCAGATGGCCCGTCTTGCATGAGAATCGCAAACGTTTGCACGGCCGCCGTGTTTCGGCTTGGGCTGGTTGGGGTGTTTCTGTTGCCTGTATTGGCTTCGTGTGCGCGGCCGGTTTCTTCCGGCGGTCCGTTGGATAGCCTGGCCGGGCCTCAGGAGGGGCGATCGCTGCGCATCACATCGACGATGCGTATCGGCGAGGTGAGGCGAGGCGGCGCTGAGCGGAGAATCGATCCGCAAGCCGATCCTAAAGGTGATCTCGAAGAGGCCAGCAATTGGGACAACTTCACTGTTGCGCCGGGCGAGACGCACGTGCTCATGGACGAGAAGGGCCCGGGCGTCATCACGCACATGTGGATCACGTTCCTTGGTCCCGAACCGCAGGATTGGGCGCCGAAGGGCGCAGCAAATCACCAGGAGATGATGCTGCGGATGTACTGGGATGGAAACGAGAAGCCGGCTGTCGAGGCTCCGCTGGGCGAGTTCTTCGCCAACTGTTTCGGCAAGCGGAGCGAAGTGAACAGCCTTCCTGTCATTGTGGAGGATGCCGACTCGTACAACTGCTACTGGCGGATGCCATTCCGCAAGTCGGCGCGGATCGAGATCGAGAACCAGAGCGACAAGCCCATCGCGTTGCTCTACTACAACATTGACTGGATCAAAAAGGACAAGCTCCCGGCGGACACGCCGTATTTCTATGCGCAATATCGTCAGGAGTATCCGGCCGAGAAGGGCAAGGACTACGTTGTGCTGGAAACCAAGGGCAAGGGCCACTACGTCGGGACGGTGCTGGCGGTGCGGACGCGCAGCCCGGCATGGTTTGGCGAGGGCGATGAGAAGGTCTACATCGATGGCGAAACGAAGCCATCCATCTGGGGCACGGGCACGGAAGATTACTTTCTGTCGGCTTGGGGCCTGAAGACGACGGGTACGCCGTATTTTGGCGTACCCTATTTTGATCAGTGGGGCATTGTGGGCGGCCACACAAGCGCTTACCGGTGGCACATCAACGATTCGCTGGTGTTCAACACCGGCATCAAGGTGACGTTTGAGCACTTCGGCTGGATATCGCCCGATGAGAACCCGAACCACAAGGCCACCAGTTGGAACGAACGCGAGGATGACTACGCCAGCGTCGCATTCTGGTACCAGACTGGCCAGCCGACATTCACCGCGCGCGCTCCGCACGCCCGGGACCGGAAGCTGCCGAGCATCGAGCGGCTCGTGATTTCCGCGTCAACCTTCACAGCCGACCAGCACCACGGTGCAGGGTCCGTGACAACCCAGCAGCTTGACGTTCACGAAAGCAAGCAACTTCTGTACATGCCCAAGCAGGCTGACGGCGCGTTTCTGGAGATCCCATTCGAGGTCAAGAAGAAAGAGCCCTTGCGGCTGCTGCTGAACATGACCAAGGCCGGCGATTTTGGGAGATACCAGGCATTGCTGAATGGCGTCAAGCTGGGCGGCGTCATCGACCTGTATAGCCCGAAGATTGTCAGTGAGGAAGTGCATCTTCTGGACTTCTGGCCTGAACCCGGCATGTATACGCTGCGGCTGCAATGCGTGGGGAAGAACTCACAGTCCGAGGGTTACTACTGCGGCATCGAATCGGTGCGGCTGCGCGAGCGTCGCCCGCGTGTGGCCGAGATGGCGCACGAAAAGGCCGACGACTGGAAGACCAGTCCGAAGCTCTATCGTTGAAACCATCGGCTCTGCTCGCGAGGCGGGCGGACCGCGTTTGATCGACTTTCGTGCCTGGGCGGCGGGCTGCGCCCATAAGCTCGGTTTCGGTGTCGTGCATGAGCTGGCGACGACCTGCCGTCGTCCCGGTTGCACGCAGGCCCGTCACTTGGCGATCTCGGTGACCGTAAGGCTCAGGTTACGGAACTGCATCTCTACGTCAAACAACCCCGGCACTTCCCAGCCGATGTTCATCTCGGCAATCCTGTAGTCAGCACAGTCGCGACTGTCTTTCAGAAAACCGTGTTCCCAGGCCGCAGTCAGGCCCTGATGCATGAGCGGGAGGATATCTGTGTCAATCGTGATCCAGTCGCCATCGTGAGCGCTCCTGTTGGTGAACACGCGGGCCGCCGGCGTGTAGATGAACATGTCTGTGCCGCCGGTGTCCTTTGCCTGGTATTCCTCGGGAGAGAGGAAACGGTCGTCGTAGAGAGGCACGCCAAACCAGAGGTACTGCCCGTAGCCCGGGGAGGTTCGATTGCGATTCTGCACCGAAAAGAAGACCTGGGCCTGCGCTGCGTGCAGCGTGGGCCTGTAATCTTCCGTCCTGAACAGTTTGGAATGCAGCAATCTGGCTTCCACGTGAAACCTGGCCGCGGATATGTCACCCAGCGAGGGAGGGTTCTCGATTGGCTGCAGCAGGAGCAAGTGCACCCAAGGCTCGCCGGCCTTGCGGGCTTTCCCGTCGTACTCGATATGCCCGTACACGGCCAGCGATATGTCTGCCCGATGGGCGCCGGCGGCGCCCAGAGTCACGCATTTGGCCTTGTTGGCAAACCGGAGAGCGCCGTCTGGCACAACCTGCGGCGGCTGCGCCGCCAGGGGGAATCTGCTCGACCACTGATCCAGATCCCAGACGGGCTTTGCGGTGGGGCTTTCTCCCGGCAGTTGTCCGTAGGCGACGCGTTTACCGGGCTTGGGTGCGATCAGGGTGAAGCCGTGGCGGAACCGGGCATCGCGGATCAACTGGCGCTGCGCGGGCTTGGCGGAGGCCGCCCGGGTGGCAGGGTCAGCGGCATGTGAAGGCCATGCCGCCGCCAGCAACATCGCGATGCCCAGATAGTGCCTTGGATGCATGAGGGATGTTTTACTGTTTGATCCACACCATGGACGCGGCCGGACGATTCTGCTGTGCCGCACGATTGAGTCGGGCGTAATGGGGTATGGCCAGCATTGAGCGGCCATCCGCCCAGGTTCCTTTGATAGCCATGACGCCTTCGAGCAACTCGGGCCGCCATTCCGCGGCCAGGGGCGAATCGCTCAACTCCTGGTTGATGTCGGATTGATCGACGGTTTCGACGTTGTAGATCAATGGGCCATAGCGCAGAGCGACCCGGTCACGAGTGGCCTGTACCTTCCGATCCGCGGTGATGCGCTGAACCTGCATCGGCATTTCGAGCGTGACCGTATCGCCCGGCTTCCATTCCCGAGAGATGGAGGCGTAGCCGTTCCGAATTTCGGGCGAGAGCGGCCGGCCGTTCAGCGTGAGCGATGTCAGCCCGCTGACTCTTGGCGTCGACGTATACAACTCGCTCGTGGTGCGGTTCGGCACCCGGACATGAAGGGAGAATCGCCTTGCTGTGCGGGGATTAACGGTGATGGTTACGTTTCCGTTCCATGGGTAATCGGTCTTCTGCACAATCTCCACATCCGTGCCGGCAATGTTCTCGACGTTGATTGTGCTGCCGATGAAGAGGTTGACGTAGAGACCACCGGAGCCTTTGACGTAGGTCCAGGTGGGGATCATCAGCAGAGTGCGGGGAATATTGCCTACGCAACAGGGGCAGACATGCCACGGGCTGCGGCGGCCGCCGATCAGCGGATTGGTGTAGTTGAAGGTGCGGCCTTCGAGGTCGACAGCGCCCAGAAGCGCGTTGTACATGGTTTCCTCGTAAAGGTCGGCGTACTTCGCATCGTGATAGGCGAGGTTGAGTTTGTACTGGAAGAAGATCAGGCCGCAACTGGAGCAGGATTCGCAATAGGCGTTGTTCGGCAGGGAATAGTTGCCGCCGAAGCCTTCGGATGTTTCGCCACTGCCCACGCCGCCCGTGACGTAGTATTTTCGGTTGATCAGATTGTCCCAGAGCGACATCACGGCGCTGGAGTAATCCGTGTCGCCGGTTTCGGCTGCGATGTCCGCCATGGCGGAGTAGTTGTAAACCGCGCGGACGGCATGCCCCACGGCCTCATATTGCTTGATGGGCGGCAGATGGCTCTGGTCGTATTCACTGCCCCCGCGGCGGGCATCCAGGAGATAGCGGGCGAGTTTGATGTACGCATCGCCGCGGCCGAGGCCTTCCATGTCATTGACGAAACGCCCGAAACGCACAAGCGCCTGCTCCATTTCCTGGTGGCCGTCGAACCACTCCTTCTTGCCCGGACCGAGATTGGCCACCCAGCAATCGGCCAGCTTCCTGGCCGCATCGTACAGGCGTTTGTCCTTCCCATTCGTCAACGTGTAATGATTGATGGCGGACTCGATGAAGTAGCCGGCGACATACCCCTCGTGGTCGCCGCGGTGACGGGGCGACCACCGCTCTGGCCAGCGCTGGCGATCGGCCAGCGTGTAAGCGGTCTGCAGATATCCATCCGGCTCCTGCGCTGCCAGGATATTGGGAATCCAGTCCGCGAGGGTGGCGTTCATCTTCTCCTGCGCCGCGATGATCCCCGCATCGCCCTTGGGGTCCACCATAAGGGCCAGACACATGGACTCCACGGTCTGGTGCACCCACGCGTTGGAGAAGACGTAGCCCTTATGCCGCCCATGCGGTTGGCCGCGAAGAGCCTTGGCCGCCTCAATGAAATTATCGATTCCGCCTTGCCCCTGTGTGATATCCGTGCGGTTGATCATCTCAATGCAGTGCGGAATCCAGTTCACGATCAGCGCGCGGGTCCGGGAGTTCCACAGCGGACTGTCAATACGGTATTTCTTCGTGTACACCACGTCCAACCGCTGCGCAGGCGGCGGGTTTTCGGCTCGCACGCGCAGGGTGGAAGAGGCGGCCAGGTCGCCTTTGCCCGCGGTCAGTTTGAGCACGTAGTCGCCAGGAGCTGAGAAAGCAGCCGTTGTCACCGGTGCCCGGGCGTCAGCAAATGTGACTTTGCCCGGACCTGACTCCTTGCTCCATTCCGTCTCGGTCGTGCGGCCCGGCTTGAGTCCCTTGACGGCGCCCGACAGATAGGTCTTGCCGCCCAGCACCACGACCCGGTCCATTCCGGCCTGGACGGCAGGCGGAAAATCCGGCGATTTGCCGGAGTCCAGGACCTTCCACTCGATAATGCCGGTGGAAAACCTCTCATTGCCGTCAATCTCCAGCCGCAACCGGGATGTCAGCACTTCTTCAAAGGTGGTGGAATTGAACCGGCCGCCCAGCACCTTCAGGCCCGAAGCTCCCCCGACCGGGACAAACGCCTTCCCATCCCAGAACAACAAGCGACATGCTTTGGGCAGGCGCACGCCCTGGCTGTCATCCCACCAGTACACCTCGATCTCCCGAGTACTGATGGGCTGGCTCCATTCGTATTGCACCCATTGCGTGCCGGTTCGTGGCCAGTTGCCGTAAGCGCCGTGACTGTGATCGTTGACGCCCCTGGGGACGAATCCGTCGTTCATGGCCGCGAGGCTCTCGTGCTCAGATACAAACGACGCAGATGGCTTGGCCAACGGTGCAAGGTTCACTTCTTGCGCCGATGCGCAGGCGGCGGCAATCAACCATGCCAAAGCACAGAACGAAATGCATCGCACCATGATCATTTCTCCAGTTCAACCTGTGGCTTATGCGACTTCAGATGCTCGGCCAGGAAGGCGCGAGTCATTTGCGGCACTTTCGAGTCGTTGAAGCGGCCGTGCCCCGCGCCCTTGACCGTATACAGGGTGACGGGAACGCCAGCCTTCTTCAGGGCGGCTTCGAGCAACTTGCTCTGGTGATGCGGCACCAAGGGGTCGGCATCGCCGTGGCAGATCAGGAACGGGGGATCGCCCGCGGTGATGTAAGCTATCGGATTCGCCTTGGCCGCCTTGTCTCTGTTTTCCTGGATTGCGCCGCCTATGAACTGGGACTCCGGGGAGTCGGCTGGATCGTGAGTCATGCCGGTCGGCAGACGATGCGCGTCCATCAGCAGAAAGTCCGTCGGTCCGAAATAGTCCACTACGGCCTGCACGCCGCTGGACTGATCGAGGCAGATGCCCACATCGAATTGCCTCGTATTGCCCGTGGTGCCGAGCATCGCGGCAAGGTGCCCGCCGGCCGAAATGCCCCATGCCGCAAAGCGATTGGAGTCAATCCGATACTCGTCCGCGTGGGCCCGCAGCCAGCGCACAGCCGCCTTACAGTCTTCAATTTGCGCCGGAAACCTGGCATGCTGACTCAAGCGGTAGTTGATTGAAGCCACGGCATAACCCTGCGCCAGGTACTCCAGCGGCACCTCCTGCTCTTTGCTGCCCGCCCTGAAGGCGCCGCCATGGATGTTGATGATGAGCGGCAGTTGTGTGCCCTCTTTCGGCAGATACAGGTCCAGTTTCTGGCGTTCGTGGCCGTGGGGCACGTACGCGAGGTTCCGGTGAACTGCGACTCCCTCGGGCAGCGCCAACGATCTGCGCAGTTCTGAGGGTTGGGCGAATGCCTGCGAGAGAGAAATCAGAAGCGCCAGCACGGCGGAAGGCATGGCCGTGGTTCGTCTCATCGGGTCTCCCGTGATTCTGAACGTACAAGCAAACGCGCATGCCGCAGACCCGACATGTCTCGATTGCGCACCCGATCGCCAGTGTGCATTCCTCGCTCGTCTATCGCAATCTTAATGCAAATACGACGGCTGACACAATCACGCCGGGGACGGGCGCATAAAGATGGGCGTGGCTCGCGATGCTGGCGGACAGGGCATAATGGCGTGCGGTCGACCACGGAGGACTGATGGACGTGGCCACGCTGGCAGGGGATGAGCGACCTGTTGTGGAGTGAGCGGCGGCGGTTTATCAGGCTGTCCGGCAGGCTCCACGAACTGTGCCGCAGGCCGGTGAGGCATGACGTGTTCCGCCGGGGGGTGCGATGACGAGGTTGGCGAAGGGGTGTCCAGTGGTGCCCCGTGAGTGCGGGAGCGGATGGATGGCGCTTCTTTGCGGCGGGCGCAGGCAACCTGCGCCCCGGCATGACCGAGGAAGCCCGGATCCGAGGTGATTGGTGGACATCGAAGTTTCGGAGAGGCGCAGGCCGTGACCGAGCCAATCAGGGTGAAGCCCTCGACGGGGCGTGTTGGGTTGCCGGGACACGGAATCGAATCGCGGACGGGTCGCCTGTGTGCGGCGGAGCATGATCGGTCTGCGCTGGCGGGCCGAGGAGCTTTGTCAGCAACGGTCGCAGGCCGTCCGCCCAGACCTGATAACCCTGAACGGACAGGTGCAGTCGGTCGACTGTCATACCGTTGAACAGATTTCCTTCCGCATCCGCAAGCTTGTCGTTGACGTTCAGAAAGAAGATCGTCTGGCCGTCAGCAAGCCTGGCGAGTCCATCATTGACCCGGCGGATTTCCGGCAGCACCGCCATGTTGTCGTTGCGGGGGAAGATTGCCATCAGGATGATCTTCGCACCAGGCGCCTTTTCGCGGCACGCGCTGAGCAATGCGCCCATTCCATCCAGAATGCCCGCCACCTTCAATTCGACAGCGCGGTCGTTGGCGGCAGTCCTGTTGCCGATGTTGTTCGTGCCGGCAAGAATGACGATCACCTTGGGATTCACGCCGTCCAGTTCGCCGTTCTGGATGCGCCATAGTATGTTCTCAATGCGGTCAGCGCCCCAGCCGAAATTGGCGGCGTTCCACCCGAAGAAGTTCTTCTTCCAATTCGCCAGCATTGCGGACCACTGGGGGTCGGTGCAGGCCCATCGGCGGGTGATCGAGTCGCCAAGGAAGTACAAATCGATGCCGCCGGTCCTTGCCTTCTGGACGAGTTGCCGGTGGGCGAGCATGGAGTTGGCGTCCGTTCGTGGCTCGGCCGACCCGGCCGAAGGGCGCCTTCGTGCCGGCGCAGCGCCAAGAAGGCTCTTGGTCATGACCTCTTCGAGCGTGTGCAGCGGCTTCTCCACGGTGGCCGGGAATGGCCGCCTGGAGAAGGTCTGGAAATACAGCAGGCATGCGTCGCGCCACCAGACGGCGTCGTCTTCCTGGATGGTGAGCTTCGCGGCAACCGCGGCGTGTCGCTCCGGATCAATGGCGCTGGAGAGCTCATCCCATTGCCTGCGCGCCTCTCGCACCCAGTTCACCCCGCGCTGATATCGCAGGCACAGCGCATCCCACATCGTCTGCCCCGAAGGCAGGCGGTGATCCCACGACACGTGATGGAACCAGAGGAGAAGCTCCTCGGGACAGCTGTTCAAGCTCGCGAATCGTTCGCGCGCGCCGGGGTGGTACTGGCTGACTGCGTCACTGCCTGTGCCGGTGCGATCGAAGCCCAGACCGTGCGCATCGGCATGATGGTAATACGTGGGATTCCAGTCGGGACGCGGTTCCTTGTCCCACCAGGGCTGCGGGCCGTAGTGGTGACCCTTCCACATGATATGGGCGAGGCCCAGGGGGGTCATGTAGTCAACCACCGCTTCGCGCGAAGACAGCATGATGCCGACGATGGCCTCGGCGGCTTTGGAATCGCGCGTAAGGGTCATGCGTGTCCATTCGTCGGCAATCTGCTGCGAAGGGAGGGTGGGATTCCACGCGAGACGGCCGAAGGCATACCAGTTTGCCTGTGCGAAGTCGTGGCCGGTCCAGTTGCGGTCCGAGCCGGTATTCGCAACACCGGCAATGCCGGTAAGCCGCTGGCCGGTGAGGCTGCCATCCACCACCTTGGCGACAGTCGAGCCCACGCCTCGGGCATGGGTGTCGGAGTCGAAGAACTCCCGCCACATCGGCGCGAGGAACACGAGGTGATTGGAGTGGCCGAGATACTCCTGGGTGATCTGCAGTTCGGGCATGAGCGGTGTCTTCGGCATCGCCCCGAACAGCGGGTGGAAAGGCTCGCGCGGCTGGAAGTCAAGCGGGCCATTCTTGACCTGCAGGAGGACGTTGTGGGCGAACTGGCCGTCGAAGGGTTGCAGCGCGTCGTAAGCCTGCCCGATGCGGTCGGAGCCGGGTTTCGGATCATAGACAAAGGCTCGCCACATGACGATGCCCCGATGGGGGGCGAGGGCGGCCGCGAGGACGTTGGCGCCATCGGCGTGGGTGCGCTTATAGGTGAGCGGGCCGGGCTGTCCCTCGCTGTTGGCTTTCACCAGGAAGCCGCCAAAGTCGGGAATGACGCTGTAGATATCGTCAACTTTCGTTTTCCACCATGCCGCAACCTCTGGGTCAAGCGGGTCGGCCGTCTTCAGTTTGCTCAGCTCGATCGGCGCTGAGAAGCGGGCCGAGAGATAAACCCGCATGCCGTAGGGACGCAGCGTATCGGCGACAGCCGCGGCTTTTCGCAGGTATTCCGGGCTCAGGCTCTGGGCACTGGCGTTGACATTGTTGAGGACCGATCCGTTGATGCCGATGGACGCGTTCGCTCGGGCGTAGTCGCGCAGCCGCGGGTCGACCGTCCCGGGCAGCGCCGGCCAGTTCCACAGCGAGCGCCCGGCGTAGCCGCGCTCGATCGAGCCGCTGAGGTTGTCCCAATGGTTGAGCACACGCAGGCCGAGCCGAGGCCTTTCGTTCACGTTCAGTGTGTCCATCGGCTGCAGCGTCTGCACGAGGCGAAGGAAGTGAAATGTGCCGTAGAGGGCGCCGACTTCACTCTGCGAGGCGATCACGATAGCCGCACGGCCGCGGATCTTGACCGAGCGGATCAGATAGCCCTCGGGGCCAATATTCGCGAGTTGCTCGTCGATCCGCAGTGCAGCGATGGCGGGGGCGCTCCTCGGCGTGCCGACAACGACCGTGCCATCGCGATCGACATCGTTCGTGGCGGGCACGGCGCGGGCGAGCAGGCCCAAACAGCCTTCAGCAAGCTCGCGGCGAATCGCCTGCAGTGTTGACGAGTCGCCCGGCGCCACTACGGCCGCGATAGATGCCCGATACTGCTCCGCCTTTTCGGCCGGCAGCGGATCGTATCGGAGCCAGAGGCGATAACCATCCTCCGCACGCAACCCCGCTCCCGCCGAGAACTGGAGAACCAAGACGACAGAGATGATGAACTTGAAGCCGGTATTCATAGGCGACGCCCTGGGGTATTTGCATCAGTCACACGCGGCCTGAAGAAACGCTCGTAGGTTCTCCGTGGGGACCCCGGGCGGCATGCCGCCAGCGCACGAATGGATGATGCGCATCCCGGCCGGTAGCGATCTTCGCTGTTCCCGAACTGCGCGAGAGACATCGTCAGGTGTGCCGCCGGCCAGGACATCGCGCGGCGGAATGCTGCCCAGGATCGTCATCTGCGGCCCGGTCCACGCCCGGATCTGCGCGATGGTCCGCTGGATGCCGGGATTGTAGAGATTAATGCCGATTTCCGGGTAGAACCGGGCTGAAACTGCGCAATCGGCGTCGTTGTGAAAGAACTTGACCGGAACATCGATGGCATAGAGATCCTTGAGATAGGGCAGGGCGAATTCGCGGAAATCCGCCTCGCCGACGAAGCCCACGATGTCATCCAGGACCATCATTCCCTCGATGGTTGGAAACGCACGCTGCTGCACGAGATGCCACTTTTTCAGAAACGACGTGATCATGCCCAGCAGCAGGCGCATGCGATCGGGGTCGGTCTTGATCGCCATCAGGAATTCGGTGTTGCCCATCAGGAACGATGCGACATTCAGCGGCCCGCGCGAGACGGAGAACCGGATGGCATGCCCCTTAGCCCTGATGCGAGGCTCCGCCCATTTCAGTCGCTTGAGAACGAACGGGAGCAGTCCGTCGGTGGTAGGATCTGGCTCGACGATCCGGTCTACGTGCTCGACATGCTGGATCACCGGATGTGCGAACGGGAACTCATTCTCCGGGAACACGCAGCGAGTGCCGAAGGCTGAAGGTTCCGTGCACATGCCGTACTCGGCCCAGAAGCCGGGGAGGAACGTTGTCGAGGGGAACGCTTCAATGGCCCTGCAGTTTGCCTCGAACCAGACATCATCGTGGGCCAGATAGTCGGCGACGCTGACCCCGTGCCAGTTCGGAAGCCATGGACTGTCGATGATGAAACCCGTTACGGGATTGGCGGGGACCGTCCCATGGCACACCAGATCGCGCAGAATCCTCCATTGTTCGTCGTTCATGGTCCTATACCGCCTCCGAGTTCCGCGGGCTTCAATCGTGGAGCCAGCGCATGGACGGCGAGCAGCGCCAGCAGATACACGCTGCCCGCCATGATGAACATGGCCAGATAGCTGCCGGTCAGGTCCTTGATCCGGCCCGCTGCCATGTTCATGAGAATCCCGGACACCGCGCCAGCCATGCCCCCGATCCCGACCACCGAAGCCACTGCGTTGCGCGGGAACATGTCGGACGTCAGCGTGAACAGGTTCGCAGAGTAGCCCTGGTGGGCCGCCGCCGCCAGGCCGATGAAGAACACCGCCAGCCACATGTTCGAGACGACCGGCGCCCAGATCACCGGCAAGACGCAGAGGGCGCAGATGAACATGGCCGTCTTTCGCGCCGCGTTGGCCGACCAGCCTCGCTTGAGCAGGGATGAAGAGAGCCATCCGCCAAGGATGCTGCCGATGTCGGCCAGCAGGTAGATTACCACCAGCGGCGGCCCGATGTGCTTGAGATCAACATTGAACTTGTCGGCGAAGAACTTGGCCGACCAGAATAGGTAGAACCACCAGATCGGATCGGTGAGGAACTTGCCGGCCGCAAAGGCCCATGTCTGGCGGTGCGGGAATAACTTGCGCCAGGGGACTGACGGAGCAGGCGGCTCGTCATCCCCCTGGATATAGGCCAGTTCGGCCTCACTCAACAGGGGATGATCGGCCGGCCTGCGGTAGAGCGGCAGCCAGAGGATCAGCCAGGTTAATCCCGCAAGTCCCGTCAGGACAAACGCCCATCGCCAGTCCCACCACAACGCGATGAGAGGCACGGCCAGCGGGGCAATGATGGCGCCGACATTGGACCCGGCGTTGAACAGTCCCGTCGCCAATGCACGTTCACGGCGCGGGAACCACTCGGCGGTCGTTTTGACCGCTGCGGGGAAGTTCCCAGCCTCGCCCAGCCCAAGACAGAAACGGGCAATGCCGAACCCCAGGGGCGTCCGCGCCAGCGCGTGACCGGCCGCGGCAATGCTCCAGAAGGCCAGTGACACCGCATACCCCCAGCGCGTTCCAACGCGGTCGATCAAACGCCCAAAAAAGAGGAAGCCGATCGCATAGGCGACGTTGAAGGCCGCATTGATGTCGCCGAACTGTGTGGCGGTCCAGCCGATGGTCTTCTGCAACTCCGGCTCGAGTACGCCGAAAACTCCGCGATCAACGTAGTTGATCGTGGTGGCAAGAAACAGCAGTCCGCAGATGACCCAGCGGAAATGCCCTGGCCGAGGTACGCTGGCCGCAAGCGTCGCGGGCGACGAGGCTGGAGGGTCGGACTGAGTCCTATCCACAGCGAGATGTTCCTTCCTATGCGCCAGACGGCCACACGGATTGATGCGGCCCGACGGCCTGGGCGCCGGCGACACTTGGCGCGGTTCAGACCAGCTATCCTATTGGGGGATGATTTCCAGTGCGTTGATCTGAGGGTTCTCGACCTGCGGAGTGAAGGTGATGGTGATCTGACCGCCGGTTACGTTGACAGGAACCGTGTCAACATACGCCTTGTACTGGGCGCCAGCGGCCTTCCAGGGGCTGAAGTCCTTGACTTCCTTGATAAGCTTGCCGCTGCTGTCGCCATCCCTAAGGGCATAGGTGAACACCCGGTCTTCCGCGGCCATGATGCCTTCATAATCCTCGGAAAAGTGCAGCTTGACCACATAGGCCCCGTTGGGGACTTTGAAGCTGTAGGCGTCCATGGAGTACCGCTCGGAGCGATAGAGCTCGGGGGTCTTGGTGCCGGTGACCACAAGGTCCGGGCGGTCTATGGTGCTGCCACCTTCAAAGCCAATGTCAGCAGACCACTTGATTCCCTGGGAATCGGTGAGGTCCGCATCTGCGCCGGCCTTGACGCGGATCGTTGGCAGCGCCACGGCCGGGGTCTTCGCCTTGTCAGGCGTGACGGCGGCCACGGCCTTCCCGCCATCGCCCGCGTCGCTGTCCTGCCTGGCGGACTTGGACGCGCAAGCGGCGATCGTCAGCATCAGGATTGCGGCAGCAAGCGGGGCGATGCATCTGCGGACGGGAAAATTCGATGGTTTCATTGTCCTACTCCCTGTGAAGCACGTGATCAGAAGACTCCACTCGCATTCCAACGCAGCGTTGTGAAGCGACCGGAAGGTGCCAGGGCATGACACCCTCGCCGCGTCTAAGCAAGCGTTTACCTAATCTACTTTTGCCAGGATCGTGCGTCAAGCAGAAGGGGGGTTTCTTGACATCGCTACAGCGCGATTCTACTTTAGGTAAACGATTGCCTATTTACTCTTGATTTGTGAGCGGCACATGTCCAACAGCTTGATTCCCCCGTTTTCCGGAAACATCAGCTTTAACGCCCAGCACTCTCCCATGGGCGCCTTCATGACCTTCGCGTGCGGGAACTTCGGTACGCGCGGAGGTGTCGGAGCGCAGATTGGCAAGCCGGCGAATCAGGATCTGTTCATCGGCGTCAAGGATGGGGGGCGTTTCGACAACGCTCCCTTGAAATGTCTTCCCTTCTTTGCCAGCGCCAAGCCCGGCGGCGCGGGCGCCGCGGATTTCCAGGGCGAGCAGGCTGGCCCCGCAGAGCAGAACGTGGCTCCGAAGGTGCTTGCATTTCAGCGAGAACAGATTCGGCGCCATTATGGCTGGGCGACGGATGCGTGGTCCACGGAAGACTTCACGTTCACCGTATTCACGCCCTTTGGCCCAATACCCGATCCCGCGACAGCCGATCCGTCAGCCATGCGGCATGCCCTGGTCCCAGCGGTCGTGGCCGAACTGACAGTTGACAACATGCGAGGAAATCGGGCGCGGACGGCGTTCTTCGCCGTGAACTTCAATGAGCCAGGGTGGTGGCCGATCGAAATGGCGACCGCTGGCCGGAGAGGCTTCGGCCAGCGTCGTGCCTACGGCGTGTTGGGCGAGATTGTAAATCCAGGCGGCGTGCCGGCCGCGCCGGTGCTGTTCTGCCGCTGGTCGCCGGAGCAGGGGCTCGCCGAGGCCGTGCCCCATCGGCTGGGGTCGTGCCCCGGACTGGCGATGGAGGTCCCCGCCGGCCAGCGCCGCACCCTACGCCTTGCCTTTGGATGTTACATGGAAGGCAACGTGACGACCGGTCTGGTGGGGCAGTATCTATACACCAGGTACTTCGCGGGCCTTGAAGACGTGCTCGCCGCCGCTTTGGAGCGGGGCGATCCTCGTCCACCATGCGAGGAACTTGATCGAAGGCTGCTCCAGTCGGCACTCACCGCCGACCAGCAATTCATGATCGCGCATGCCACCCGGAGTTATTACGGCAGCACGCAGTTGCTGGACATCGCCGGTGAACCTTTCTGGAACGTGAACGAGGGCGAGTACTGCATGATGAACACGCTGGACCTCAGCGTCGATCAAGCTTTCTGGGAGTTGGATCAGAATCCCTGGGTTGTCCGCAATCTGCTGGATAATTTCGTCCGGCATTACAGCTTCTGCGATGTGCTCAAGCCCGGCGGGAGCACGGGTCGCATCGATGGTGTGTTGCCTGGGGGAATCAGCTTTACCCACGATATGGGCGCTCACAACAACTTCACCCCGCACGCCCAAAGCAGCTATGAACTGCCCGATCTGCCTGCCGTCTGCTTCAGCCAGATGACCGCCGAGCAACTATGTAACTGGGTGCTGATGGCCGCGACATACGTGAAGAAGACCGCCGATTCTGACTGGGCGCAACAGAACAGCCACATCCTTGCCGCATGCCTGGATAGCCTTGGTAATCGGGGAGGGGAAGCCGCCATCCCCTCCTATGACAGCGCCCGGTGTGGCACGGGGGCGGAGATCACCACCTACGACTCGCTGGATCATTCCCTCGCCCAGACCCGCAACAGCCTCTACCTGGCCGTCAAATTCTGGGCTAGCTTTGTCGGGCTGGGGATGGTGTTCGACAGGCTCGGAGACTCGTGGCAGAGCCACCGGGACATGGCCGCACGTCGGGCGAAGCTCGCTGAGCAATCCGTGATCCATCACGTGGGCCCGGACGGCGTCATTCCCGCCGTGTTTGAGAAGGACAGCAGCGGACATCGGTCGCGCATCCTCCCCGCCGCCGAAGGCCTGCTCTATCCGTTGGCGTGGGGAGCCGATCCATGGGAAGTCGCCCCGTCGCTGTGCGCCGTGCTTAAGCGACATGTCGTCGCTCTGCTGAAGGACCCGGAACGGCGCAATTTGTTCCCCGATGGCGGGATTCGACTTTCTTCCACCTCATCCAACTCCTGGATGAGCAAGATCGCCATCTTCATGCATGTCGCACGCGAGGTGTTCCAGCTCGATCAGGATCCGGAGCTCGCCGCCCTCCTCAAGCAGGCCGATAATGCCCATTTGAAATGGCAGACGGACGGTAGCGGTTACTGGGCCTGCTCCGATCAGTTCATTGACGGAATCGCAAAGGCAAGCCGGTGGTATCCGCGCATCATCACGTCCGCGTTGTGGTTGGGAGAGGCTGCCGATGCGTCCGCGGATCGCGAAGGATAGGGCGCCGCGTGCTTCGCCAAAGGCTCGACCTGCTCACAATGAGTTTGCCGATGCGAATTCGCTGAGTGGCGAGGTCAACTTGAGGAACCAGGCTTGGCTCCGCGTTCCGATGCGGAGGAAGGGTCTCTCAGAAGATCGTTCGCGGCGTCCGGCGCGCGGTTCTTGCCCTTGTGGCGGGAGGACGGCGCCGGCGCGGTAGAGCGGCGAACGACCAACTCCTCGGCCACGCGCACCTCCTTGGGCGCAATCGGAGGTTCTGACTGTCCGAGACTATTCAGAAGCAGCCCGGCGCCAATCCGCCCCATCTCGCGGCCGGACACGCTTACCGCGGTCAGAGGCGGGGGCATCAGGGAGACCGGGAACACATCGTTGAAGCAGACGAGGCTCACATCGTCAGGAATACGAATACCCATCGCGTGAGCCGTTCCGACGAGCGTTACGGCTATGTGGTGGTCGTAGGTGATGATCGCTGTTGCCTTGTCCGCGAGCACGGTATCGCGCAGGAACTCGGAGGCGGAACAGAATGGCGCGTTGTGTCCCCGGGCAAGGCCGATTCTCAGCTTGCCCACCAATTGCAGCAGTGCCTCGTAGCGCTCGGTGACCGAGTAATGGGAGAGATAGGTTGCGCGCGCATTTGCGTACGCGATGCGGCGATGCCCGAGCTGGCGAAGATGCTCCACCGCGCTGCGCATGCCCATCCGGTCGTCCGCAAGCACTTGGGCCATGGGGTTGCCCAGCTTCTCGTTCACACAGACATAGGGGACGCGCCGGCGGTCGAGCTCGGCGATCATTTCCACAGGGGGTGACTGGAGCAGCACCGCGCCGTCAAAACGCCAGAAGGGGATGGCGTGCTTGCGGGCAGCGCTGAGGTCAAAAAAGACATCGTATTCGCTGGCCCGCAGCACTTCAGCGATGCCGTCCAGAAGCAACTCATAGATACCCTCGGCGATGTGGGTATGGGGGGAAGTGAACACGCCGATGATCTGCGTGCGCTGCGTGTTCAGGCTGCGAGCGGCAAGGTCCGGCGCATACCCGAGCCGTTCGGCGGCGGCGAGAATCCGTTCACGGACGGCTTCACTTACGGAGAACTTGGCTTTCTTGTTTAGGACACGGCTGACCGTCGCGGGGGTGACGCCGGAAAGCCTGGCTACATCGATGAGCGTGGGGCGGGCCTTTGACACACAAACAGTATAGACCGCGGCCTGACGCCCCGTAAATAGTCCCCCTTGAACACGGCAGGCCGCGTTGACGCGGCTATGACGATGGGATAGATTTGGGTAAACGATTACCTGTATCCTTGGCCCTGCGCCGATCGGGCTGAAACCGAGATCGCCAGATGACAGACAAATCTCAACAGATTCCTCTCCACGAAAAGATCGGCTACAGCGCTGCGGACGCGGCCGCCAACTTCGTCTTCATGTCGATGATCCTCTTTCAGGCCGCGTTCTACACCGACGTGATGAAGCTCTCAGCCTCGACCGCCGGTTTGATCATCCTGATCCCGCGTCTCTGGGATGCCTTCTTCGATCCGATCATGGGCGCCCTGGCGGATCGCACTCGCACGCGATGGGGGAGTTTTCGCCCGTGGATTCTCTGGACTGCGCTGCCATGGGGCATCGTCATGTACCTGGCCTACACCACGCCTGGATTGGAGGACGGGGCGCTGGTTGCATACGCCGTCATCACCAACACGCTCCTGATGACGCTGTACTCGGCCAACAATATGCCTTATGCCGCCCTCGGCGGGGTGATGTCGGCGGATATCCAGGAGAGATCGAAGCTCAACAGTTTTCGCTTCATCGCGGTCAATGCGGCTCAGTTTATCGTGCAGGGATTCACGCTGGTTCTGGTGGCGAAATTTGCCGGCCCGCACACGCCGGAGATGCCGAAGGGCGACGTCGCACGAGGCTGGCAGATGACCTTTGGCCTTTACGCCGGCATCTGCGTGCTGTGTTTCCTGGTCACCTTCTTCACGACGCGGGAACGCATCAAGCCCACACTGACGCAGACTTCGCTCAAGACGGATCTGCGCGATCTGCTGAAGAACAGCCCCTGGGCGATCATGTTCTTCATGACTCTGGTCCATTTCGGCATCCTGGCCTTCCGCGGCGGCGCTGAATACCACTACTACATGGCGTACGCCGACAAGCAGGCGCTTTACGACAAGATCATCAAGCCCCTGGGACTCACACAGAAGCTTCCCTTCTTCGATCCCTCCGCACCCGGCGTCATTGACCCAGGCGCCAACACGCTTAACCTCGGCGCTGACCACGGCCTTGCATCCGGGCAGAAGGTCGCCTATACGCACGGGAGCGGCGGCGAGAACCTTGGAACGCTCATCGACGGCAACAACTACTACCTGCGTGTCGCGGCTGACGGCAAGCTTCAGCTTTTCGACACCCGCGATCACGCGCTGGCGACCGGTTCCGAGGGCCTGCAGAAGCTCTCGCCTGCCGCCAAGGGCATCCAGCAGGAGTTGATCCCACCGGGGATACTGGAAACGCTTGGCTACATCGTGCATGCGGACCCCAACGATCTCGAGCATTCCAATGTCGCCAGCGCCGCTTACGGACTGATCGGCATGGTGAGCAAAGCTATCATGATCCTTGCGATCATGTTTGCCCCACTGCTGGCTAAGCTGTTTGGCAAGAAGGCCGTCACCATTGCCGGTTTCGTCCTGATCGGATTGAACTCGATTGGTTTCTACTTCCTGGGCCCAAAGGATGTCGGCCTGATGGTGCTGCTGACCATCACCGCGTCGCTCTTCTACGGTCCCACGATCCCCCTGGTCTGGGCGATGTATGCCGACGTAGCGGATTACTCGGAATGGCAGACGGGCCGCCGCGCCACGGGGATCGTGTTTGCCACGATTGGGTTTGGCCTCAAAGCGGGGCTGGCCGTCGGCGCCTACGCGCTACTGGGCGTCCAGGCGATCAAGGACTACGACAATCATCCGCGATCGCCGGAGATGATCGAGGCATTCCGCGTCTGCGCGACGATTGTGCCGGGCGTGTTGTTCCTTGTCTGCGTGGCCTTGCTGATCATGTACAAATTGAATCGAGGAGTCACACTGCGGATGGCAGGCGAACTGGCCGAGCGTCGGAAGGCCGCCTCGACCGCCGTGGCTTAGGATCGGTGTTGACAGGCCAATGTGCGGCTTGGCCTCGCCTCCGCGGACAGCGCTGCTCGAGGGTGATTCATCGTGAACAAATGGCTTCTTTTCGCAGGAGCAAGATGACCATGTATCGCCGCTTCACCTTGACGACTCCGGTTCTCACTCTCGCGGCCGTCCTGGCCGCATGCTCGCTGGAGAGCGAGAGCCGCAACGCCACAGCCGCCGAGCCGGCATCGCGCAAGACCGCCTGGACCGCCGACAACGGCAACGGGACCTACAGCAACCCGTTGTTCTACGAGGAGTTCGAAGATCCGGACGTAATCCGCGTCGGCGACACCTACTACCTCGCCGGCACGACCATGCACATGAATCCGGCCGTGCAGTTGATGCAGTCCAAGGACCTGGTCAACTGGGAACTGGCCGGCTACTGCATGGACAGACTCGACCTTGGCCCGGCTTTCCGCCTCGAGGGCGGCAGGAACATCTACGGGCAAGGTATCTGGGCGCCCTGCCTCCGCCACCACAACGGGATGTTCTACGTCTTCACCAACATCAACGGCGCAGGCCTGCAGGTCTTCCGCTCCAAGTCCATCAAGGGGCCGTGGGAGCGCAACCAACTGCCCGGAAGGCATGACCTGTCGGTCCTCTTCGATGATGATGGCAAGGTCTACATGATCCACGGCAACCGCAGCCCTTACCCCATCGAAGAGCTCAATCCCGACCTGCGGTCCTTCAAAGCCGACGCCCCCAGGCGCCAGTTAAATGCGCGCATGGGCGAAGGCCATCACCTCTACAAGGTCAACGGCAAGTACGTGGATGTCTCGGCCATTCCCGGCGGCGCGGTCAACCAGATGGTGGCCATTTCCGACTCGATCGACGGCCCGTGGAGGGCCACGCTCATGGTCGAGGGCGAGTCGCTCGGTGTGACCGGAACCACGCCCGCACGCGCCAACGCGAACGACCGGGGCCTTTGGCTCCACCAGGGGGGCATCGTGGACACCCCGTCGGGGCAGTGGTGGAGCATCATCATGTCAGACCATGGCAGCGCTGGCCGCATGGTCAACCTCGTGCCCATCACCTGGGATGATGGCTTCCCGCTGATCGGCCTGCCTGGCAATCTCCGCAAGGCCCCCAACACGTGGGTCAAGCCCGACACCAGCTTCAAGCAGGATCCCAGGCCAGCGTTCATTCACGACGATGACTTTGACAGCGGCAAGCTCAATCCGCACTGGCAGTGGAACCACGTGCCCGATGATGCCAAGTGGTCGTTGATGGAAAAGCCCGGAGTGCTTCGTCTCCATTCCCTGCCCGCAGCCGACTTCTACGGTGCCCGCAACAGCCTCTGCCAGCGGCCGCCCGGGCCCGAATCCATCATGACCGTCGAGCTCGAAGCTTCGGGCATGGCCAACGGCGACACTGCCGGGCTGGCGCTGCTCAGCGCCCCCTATGCCTGGATCGGCGTGGTGAAGTCGGCGGATGGCCTGACGCTGCAAATGGTGGACGCTACCGGCGCGATGCCCGGCCGAGGCGGTCGAGGCGGCCGCGGCAGCGCCCCCGCAGCCCCCAACATCACCAAGGCCCCGGACAGCCCGCCCAATCGTCTCTGGCTGCGCATCCACTGCAACTTCGACACCGATGAAGCCATCTACAGTTGGAGCGCCGATGGCAGAGAATTCACGCCTCTGGGCAGACCCTTCACGATGAGGTTCCAGTTGACGACGTTCCAGGGCGTACGACCCGCCCTGTTCAACTACAACACCTCCGGCAAGCCCGGAGGGTATGCCGACTTTGACAACTACACCGTCCATGAGCCACGGGCGCGCGGCATCGAACGCGAAATCCCGATGGGCAAGACGATCGTGTTGACCAGCGGGGCGGACGGTACCTTCCTGGCCGCCGACACCCAAGACAACGCCCTCGTCAACATCGCGGCCGGCGCGAACGCCGCCGTGGCTCAGAACGCCAGGTTCCAGGTCATCGATCTGGGCCTGGGCCGCGTAGCGCTGAAGGCCAGCACTGGCCGGTTCATTTCCGTCGGCGAGAACGGTGCGGTTCTCAAGGACCTCGCCGGCGCTGCGCCGGGCAAAGCCGAGTCCTTCCAATGGGTCAACCTCATGCGCGGCGACACCATGCTGATGTCGCTGACGAACCACCGCTACCTGGCCACGAAACCGAACGCTCCTGGCCGGGTGACCGTCTCCGCCACTGGCCCGAGCCCGGCCCGAAAGGGCGGCGCAGAGTTCAAGTGGAAAGCCGTCGATTGAAAGGAGCACTCACCTTGCCTGTTTCCTTCTGAACGTTTCGGATGGAAAGCGGCGGGGCCATGGTATCATGAGCGAACGGTTACAGGGGAAACGAGTCTGTCTGTGCGATCAGAGGCGACCGAGGGCGGTGCGAACATGAGCAACATCGGCAATTACCTGGAGACGCAGTTCTCGCTTGCAGGGAAGACAGCCTTGCTGACGGGCGGAGCCGGGGGCATCGGCAGGGCGCTGGCGGCGGCGCTGTGGGGCGCGGGGGCCCAAACAGCGGTATGCGACCTGAACATCGAGCGGGCCGGGGAAGTCGCGGCGGCGCTGGCGGCCAAAGGTCATCGGGCGAGGGCGTTCAAGCTGGACCTGCGGGACCTGCCGTCCATCCGGCAATGCGCTGATGCCGTCGCGGCGGAATTCGGGCGCATCGACATCCTGATCAACTGCGCCGGCGTGAACAAGCGAGAGGGGTTCCTGGATGTCCTGGAGCAGACCTATGACTTCATCATGGACGTCAACCTCAAGGGAACGTTCTTCATGACGCAGGCCGTCGTTCCGTACATGATCAAGCAGGGGGGCGGCAAGATCGTCAATTTCAGCTCGCACAACGCGCAGGGCATGCTGGGCGGCGTGTCGGTGTATGGCGCGACCAAGAGCGCGGTTTCGGCCTTGACGCGGTCCATGGCGATCGAATGGGCGAAGTTCAACATCCAGGCCAATGCCGTGGCGCCGGGGCACATCCTCACGGAATTGACCCAGGTCACCTGGGATCATCCGGATCGCTCGCAGTATCTGCGGGAACGCATCGCGATGCGCCGGCCGGGCACGCCCGAGGAGATCGTCGGGATGGTGCTGATGCTCTGCTCTCAGGCATCCAGCTACATGACCGGGCAGACTTACCACCTGGATGGCGGTTGCCTGGCGGGGGGAACGCCCTGGCCCTATGACACGAAGTTCTGAAACGGAGGCATGTCGATGATCGACAAACAGAAGCTCACCGAGCTGCGGCACCTGGCCGCCAGGATGCGCAGGGACATCATCCTGATGGTCGGCGTCGGGCAACCCGGGCATATCGGGGGTTCGTGCTCGGCCGCGGACATCGTCGCGGCGCTCTATGGCTACAAGATGAAGCACGATCCCAGGGACCCGAGGTGGGAGGGGCGCGACAGGCTGCTGATGAGCAAGGGGCATGCCGCCATCATCCAGTATGCCGCCCTGGCCGAACTGGGATATTTCCCAACCAGCGTCCTGCCGACCCTCAAGAAGCTCGGCTCGATGCTCCAGGGGCATCCGGACATTCACAAGACCCCCGGCATCGAGGCCAACACCGGATCGCTGGGCCAGGGCCTCTCGATCTCCAACGGCATGGCCCTGGCGATGAAGCTGGACAGGAGGCCCAACAGGGTCTACTGCATCCTCGGCGACGGCGAACTGGCCGAAGGGCAGGTGTGGGAGGCGGCGATGTTCGCGGCCTTCCGGAAGATCGACAATATTGTCGCGATTATCGACCAGAACAGCCTCGGGGCGATGGGCTGCGTGGCCGAGCGGATGAGCAGCAATCCGCTGCCGGAGAAGTGGCAATCCTTCGGCTGGCACGTCATTGAAATCGACGGGCATGACATGCAGCAGATCGTCGAGGCCCTGGATGCGGCGGAGACGATCAAGGGCAAACCGACCGCGATCATCGCGCACACGGTCAAGGGCAAGGGCTTCTCGTTTGCCGAGAACCAGGTGGGCTTCCACAACGGCGCGATGACCCAGGCGCAGTACGACCTGGGCATCAAGGAGGCCGACGCGGCCCTGGCGGGATTTGACCTTGTTGAGACGGAGGCTTGATCCATGGCAACCTACGGCAATCAGCGCACGGCCTACGGCGAGACGCTCGTCGAACTCGGCAGGGAGGATTCGCGCATCGTGGCGCTCGACGCCGACCTGTGCAAATCGACGATGTCGGTGCTGTTCCAGGATGCGTTTCCGGATCGGTTCTTTGAGATGGGCATCGCGGAAGCCAACATGATGTCGATGGCGGCGGGGCTGGCGGTCAGCGGGAAGATCGCCTTCGCCAGCACGTTCGCGGTCTTCGCGGCGGGCCGGGCTTACGACCAGATCCGCCAGACCATTTCGATCGGCAAACTCAACGTCAAGATCTGCGGCTCATCGTGCGGGCTGTCGGATTACGGTGATGGATCGACGCACCAGTCGATCGATGACGTGGCGATCATGAACGCCATCCCCAACATGACCATCCTGACACCGGTGGATGCGGCCGAAACCCGCCTGGCGGTGCGCGCGGCCGCGGCGCATCAGGGGCCTGTGTACATCCGCGTCAATCGCAATCCCGTCCTGGATGTGCTATCGAAGGATGACACCTTCACGATCGGCCGTTTACGCCTGCTGAAGGAAGGACGCGATCTTCTCCTCCTGTCGCACGGTGTGATGGTCGAGAAGGCACTTGAGGCCGCGACGATGCTGGAGAAGGAAGGCATCAGCGCCAAAGTGGTGAGCGTCTCGACCATGAAGCCGTTTGACTATGACGGCGTGGCGAAGCTTGCCCGGGGGACCAAAGGCGTCATCACTGCCGAGGAGCACAGCTACATCGGCGGCCTGGCGTCGGCGACGGCGCTGGCGCTTCGCCAGGAATCGGTGCCAATGGATTTCCTGGCCGTCAACGATGTTTTCGGAGAATCAGCGCACCGCCCGGAAGAGTTGCAGGTCGCCTACGGCCTGACGGCGGATAACCTTGCGCAGAAAGCACGCGTACTGGCGGCCGGCAAACGGTAAGGCGCTGACCCAACCTCCATCGTCAGTTTGAAAAGGAGCAACATGAAGATCGGATTCATCGGACTGGGCATCATGGGCAAGCCCATGGCCAGAAACCTCCTCAAGGCCGGTTACGAAGTGGTGTGCTTCGACATCATCAAACAGAACGTCGATGCCGTGGTGTCGGCGGGCGCCAAGGCGGCCGGCTCGGCCAAGGCGGTGGCCGAGCAGTGCTCGATCATCATCGCGATGCTTCCGAACTCGCCGCACGTGAAGGAAGCGGTGCTCGGGCCGGGCGGGGTGCTGGAGGGGGCGAAGCCGGGAACCATTCTGATCGACATGAGTTCGATCGCTCCGCTGGCAGCGCAGGAGATCGCCAAGGCGTGCGAGCAAAAGAGCGTGAAGATGATTGACGCCCCGGTGAGCGGCGGCGAGCCCAAGGCGATCGATGGGACGCTCTCCATCATGGTCGGCGGCGACGAGGCAGTCTTCAACTCGGTGAAGGACATTCTGCTGAAGATGGGCGCCAGCGCCGTGCATTGCGGCGCGATCGGCGCGGGGAACACGACGAAGCTGGCCAACCAGGTGATCGTGGCGTGCAATATCGCGGCAGTGGCCGAGGCGTTCACGTTGGCCAAGAAGGCTGGCGTGGACCCCAAGCGCGTCTTCGAGGCGATCAAGGGCGGCCTGGCGGGCTCCACCGTCATGAACGCCAAGACGCCGATGATCCTGGAGGGCAACTTCAAGCCCGGCTTCAAGATCGATCTGCATATCAAGGACCTGAACAACGCCCTGGATACCGGACACGGCGTCGGCGCGCCGCTGCCCCTGACGGCCCAGGTAATGGAGATGATGCAGGTGCTCCATGCCGACGGCGACGGGCAGTGCGATCACAGCGGATTGGCCAAGTATTACGCGAAGGTTTCCGGCACGAAAATCGGGTCGTAGGGCCCATGCGCCGAGGAGGGGGTGGCGAACCGAGTGTGACTGGAAGGGATATGCCGCCAGAGTGGCAAGGCACTTCATCATGAGCACATTACAAACAGCACAGCCACCATCCACCGGCGACCGTTTGAAGACTACTGAGTACGTCGGTTACGCCCTGGGCGACACGGCCTCAAACCTATTCTTCCAGACCTTCAACATATTCCTCACCTATTACTACATGGACGTCTGGGGCATCGCGGCCACTGCGCTGCTGTGGATGTTTCCCATCATCCGGCTGTTCGACGCCCTCAATGATCCGCTCATGGGCCTGATCGCCGACCGCACGAAGACTCGGTGGGGCAGATTTCGGCCATATCTCCTCTGGGGCGCGATCCCTTACGGCGTCTGCGGCTACCTGCTGTTTGCCGGCCCGAACTTCGGACCGACTGGCAAGCTGATTTACGCCTACATCACCTACACGTTGATGCTGATCAGCTACACGGTGATCAATGTGCCGTACTCGTCACTGTTGGGCGTGATCAGTTCCTCGTCGCGCACGCGCGCTGTGGCGTCGAGCTTCCGGTTCGTGGGCGCGTTCAGCGGCATGCTGCTGATCTCGCTTTTCGTCCGGCCTCTCGTCAATTTTCTCGGCGGCAACGAGGCCGGTGGGGTCAATTACGTGGTCGGCTTTCGGTGGACCATGGCGATCTTTGCCGTCGTGTCGGTGATCATGTTCTGGATCACATTTGCGACGACGAAAGAGCGCGTCACGCCGCCTTCAGAGCAGAAAACGAATGTCCGCGAGGAACTACGTGAACTGTTTCGCAACTGGCCCTGGGTCATGCTGCTGGTCGCATCAGTCCTCTCCACGGCCTTTGCCGCGTTGCGATCGGGCAGCACGATCTTCTACTTCGAGAACGTTGTGGGCGCTGACAAGTCGCCGGTCTTCAGCATTGCCAGCCTCGGTCTTGAATTCGACCGCACCACGGTATTTCTCACCACCGGTGCGATCGGGCTTGTGCTGGGCACCGCACTGCTCGGCTCGATCGTCCGCCTCATCGACAAGAAGTATTGTGCCGCCGCGTTGAGCGGCGTCACGGGCGCCTGCTTCATCGCCTTCTTCTTCCTGCCCAGCGACTGGTACATGGTCATGCTTGCCCTCAACATGCTGGCCCAGTTCGCCGCGGGTCCCACCTCGGCTCTCACCTGGGCCCTTTACGGCGACGTTGCCGACTACGGTGAGTGGAGATACGGACGCCGATCCACGGGGCTGGTTTACTCGGCTTCGCTGTTCGCGATCAAGACCGGAATGGTCGTCGGCGGTTTCCTGTTGCCGTTGTTCCTTCATTGTTTTGGTTATGTGAAAGGCGTCAAACCCACCCCGTTGACGCTGCTGGGTATCACGCTCGCCTTCTCGATCGTGCCCGGAATCATTGCGCTGCTGAAAGCCGTAGCGCTCTTCATCTATCCGCTCAACCAGCAGCGCGTGGATGAAATCGAGCGCGACCTGGCCGCCCGCCGTGCTGC
This sequence comes from uncultured Tepidisphaeraceae bacterium, assembly GCA_964570205.1. Classification (GTDB taxonomy): domain Bacteria; phylum Planctomycetota; class Phycisphaerae; order Tepidisphaerales; family Tepidisphaeraceae; genus CAZMXI01. The sequence goes on along the minus strand of CAZMXI010000012.1, from coordinate 3,224 downwards.
CGCCTCCGCTGAAACGGTACCCGCATGACCATCCGCAATCCCATCCTCCCAGGCTTCAACCCCGATCCTTCCATCCTGCGCGTGGGCGACGACTACTACATCGCCACCTCCACGTTCGAGTGGTATCCCGGCGTGCAGATCCACCACTCGAAGGATCTGGTGCACTGGCGGCTGCTCACCCGGCCGCTGCGGCGGGCGAGCCAGTTGGACATGCGGGGCGATCCCGATTCCTGCGGCATCTGGGCGCCGTGCCTGACCTATGCGGACGGCCTGTTTCACCTGGTCTACACCGATGTGAAACGCTACGGCCGAACGTCGATCGGCGGCATCTCCAATGCATCGCTGCGCGACTTCCACAACTACCTGGTGACGGCCGAGCGCATCGACGGCGACTGGTCCGACCCGGTCTACCTCAACAGCAGCGGCTTCGATCCATCGCTGTTTCATGATGAGGATGGACGCAAGTACCTGCTCAACATGCTCTGGGACCATCGCCCCGGGCAGAACCGTTTCGCCGGCATCGTGCTTCAGGAATACTTGCCGCGAGAAAAGAGGCTGATGGGCGGCCGGCGGGTGATCTTCAAGGGCACCTCCATCGGCTTCACCGAAGCGCCGCACCTGTACAAGCACGATGGAGGGTATCATCTGATGGTCGCCGAGGGGGGCACGTTCTGGGGCCACGCTGTGACGATGGCACGCTCGCGGCAGATTGATGGGCCCTATGAACTGCATCCCGATACGCATGTCCTAACGGCGCGAGATCGGCCGGACAGCGCATTGCAGCGCGCGGGGCATGGCTCGCTGGTCCAGACGCAGGAGGGCGAGACTTACATGGCCTACCTGTGCGGCAGGCCGTTGCCCAACCGCGGCCGCTGCATCCTGGGCCGGGAGACGGCCATCCAGAAGATGGTCTGGTCGCCCGATGGGTGGCTTCGCACCGATGATGGCCGGGGCTTGCCGCAAGTCAGCGCAGAATCGCCCAACCTGCCAGCGCACCCGTTCCCCGCGCCGCCCGCGCGCGAAGACTTCGATTCAACGGAACTGCCCATCGATTTTCAGTGGCTGCGCTCGCCCTATCCCGAGCGTCTCTGGAGCCTTACGCAGCGCCCCGGTTTCCTGCGCCTGTTTGGGCGCGAGACGCTGGGCAGCCAGTTCGAGCAGGCGCTGGTGGCGCGCCGGCAGCAGGCGCATTGCTTCACCGCCGCGACACGCATGGAATTTCAGCCGGAGCACTTTCAACAGGCGGCCGGCCTCATTCTCTATTATCACGCCACGAAGTTTCACTACCTGTTCCTGACGGAGGATGACACGAACGGGCGTCATCTGCGGGTCATGTCGTGCTCGCCGGATGTGGGGGACAGCTTCACCGCCCCCATCCCGCTGCCGGCCGGCACGGGAGACATCGAGCTGCGCATGGATGTGGATTACGAGCGGCTGGTTTTTGCCTATCGGCTGCCCGGGCAGGCCTGGCGGGCACTGCCGCAGGTGTTTGATGCGAGCATCGTGTCCGACGAGGCCGGCCCGCCCACCCTGCCCAATTTCACAGGGGCATTTGCCGGCGTCTGCTGCCAGGATGGCGCTGGAACGCGCAGGCCGGCGGATTTCGATTACTTCGAATATCGCGAGCGAGACTATCAGCCCCGGCTCGCCCTGCGGTAACACAGCGCTGGAAACACCCGACGAAGTCCACACAGGTCATTCGCCGGACTGCGCGGCGGGTCGCGCACCAGGTTGCTTCACCGGCTGGCCCATGACTGAGAGCATCTTCTCACCGTAGCGCGTCCCCAGCATCCTGTAGCCGGCGGCATCGAAATGCAGGCGGTCTCGCCCGCAAGTGCAGCCGGCCGAGGAGATGACGTAGGAGTTGGGAAGCGTCTTGGGCAATTCGGCGATGATCCGGTTCATCCCAGCGCAGACGCCGCGCTGATCGGCGTTTACCGTCTCGCCCGCCAGCAGGGGCACATCCTCCGCCTTGAGATCCAGGTCCTTGATCAGGTTATCGTAGATGCCCTTGACCTTGTTCGGCCACTGCCTGTCGTTGGGGTTGGACTCGCCCTGATGCAACAGAATACCCTTGATGACCCCGTCCTTCTGGGCCAGCTTCGCCATATCGACCAGGTGCTGGTAGGGGTTTCCGCTGTATCCCTTGATGTAATTGCTCATCCACGATGGGGCCGTCGCCGCATAAGTCTGGTAGCTGTCCTTCTCAAACAGCTCAATCTTGCAGCCGGGCACGGCAACGACCACAACGCCCACTCGAACGTTCTCAGGGAGGTTGGCAACCATCGTCCTGCCGAAGTAGTCGGCCGGGCCGAGCCCTCCAGTGCCCCGGCACAAAGGCGGGGCGGCCGGGTACCAGTTGCCCTTCTTTCTGCCCTGATTGGGAGCATCCATCGCTGTCAGGACCTGGAATCGCTTATCCACGCTCCTGTCCTGCTGTTCAATCCTCCCCGCACCATCCATGTTCGACTGGCCGAAGCATAGATAGATGTGGAAATTCCGATCCTGAGCAGAAGCGCTCGCGGTGAACGCGAGTGCAGTTGCCACGACGCAGAACGCCATTCTTACGGTAAGGATTCGTGTGCTCATAGTCATGGGCCAAGGTTTCAGGGCGTCACGCGTACCACGCCGGCGGAAAGAGGCGGCATGGTGAACTTCACCATGCCGTTCTCAACCGTTGCTGTCCCCGGAACGACTTTGATGTTGTCAGGATGCTCGAGAGAGTTCTTGACCGTCTCGCCGCCGGGGGCGATCAGTTGCATCGTCGCGGCTTTGGGCGCCAGGTCGCCATCGAATCGAATCGCGGCTTCCACGGGATTGCCGGTCGGGTTGACCGCTTTGAGGAAGATGGTCTGCTTGTCGGCGGACCGCGTGGCGACGAAATTCAGCGGCCGATCGGGTCCTTCCACCGCCAGCAGGTTCGGGGCGAAGGACTCTCGCCAGAGCTTCATCACAACGTAGTTGCCGGCGGGGAACCAGGACTTCTGGTCGAAGTTGATGAGCGCGTTATCCCAGGAGTTCGTGACACCCTGCTTGCGCAGGAAGAGGGCGGGGCAGGACATGGTGACCATATCGCCCTGTCGCTCGAATGCGTTGAGGATGCCGCCGGCATAGAGGCCCATGCGCCAGTCATTGGGGCCCTTGGTGAGGTTCCACTCGGAGACGTAGATTTTGACGTTGGGGTTGGCGGATTTTTTGATGAGGTTGCCGCGGTCCTGGAGGAA
>CAZMXI010000011.1:0-45666 GCA_964570205.1 uncultured Tepidisphaeraceae bacterium | reverse complement strand
GGGTGGACCAGCCCTGAAGACATCGCCATCCACGCCCCGGCCCTGGCGGATCGGCACTGGGGCACCCTGCTGAAACCTGGCGAGCGCACGGTAATCGGGCCTCAGGAGGGTCTGTTCCATCAGGGCTTTTACGCTGTGCTTCGCGTGTACGGGGGTGATCAGAAGGTCGAGGATCTGCTGGCGTTCAAGCCCACAGACCCGGACCGGGTGGATGTGCCGCTCTGGCCAGGACTTAACCGGCTCGCCGTCGAAAAAGACGGCCGGCGGTTGTCCGTTCGGCAAATCGCACCGCCGACAAACAACAGCGGGCAATAGGCTTATCGCGTTTCAGAAAGATCGCCCAGAGCCACGGCATCTGGCCGGAGACCTTCGCAGGCAATCCACCCTCACCCTGAATGTGTGCCCGCAGCCCGGGCAGCCGATGTCCGGACATACTGGCATCGCACATGCCACTATGGCAAGCCATCCTGTCGGTGCGCTCTTTGGCCACTGACAAGGCATGAGTCTGCGCGATCCACCCAAGATAATGTTATTCCATATCTTATGAGCGGGATCTTAATTAGCACAAAGTTTGATCGATATTTACGCTCCTTCGGCATTGAGGTTGCGTAAGACTTAGCGTCCTGGTCACTGCGGAAACGTGGTGGGCGGGACCTGAAAAAGCCATTCTTCCCCCATGTGAAGAGCCGCTCCTTCCCACAACCCCGAAGGCAGCTCTTCAAAAGCCCCACAAAGCCGTCCTTTGCCCGGGATGGCTTTTTTCATGCGCGTGCAAACATGGGGCAACTACTCAGTCCGTATTGCCTTACTGGCCGGAGCCCTCCTCCACATTGGCCACATCGCCGACGAGCAGGCGTCGGATGCTGGTTGCCAGATCGGAGAACGCTGCGGGTTGAAGTGCCGGATCGCGAACCGTGCCGTCGATGCGCATCGTCGTGGCGCTGCCCTGCAGGGCACTGAAAATTGCGTCGGCATCAGCCATGAAAGGCAGCTTGAGATCTCGCAGCGGCCGGGCCGTGCCGACGGCATATCCTCGAATGCCGCTGTCAGCGCCCTGGAAGACATCTGCAACCTGTCCCGTCATCCGAATTTCCAGGCCATTGCTGTTGTAGACCGCGCGAAGCACGTGCAGGGCCCCCGCCTCGATGCGCAGGCTGGCGGCGCCAGAGCCCTGGCTGGACCGGGCCTTGCCCGTCATGGCGGCGACCATGCCGCCGACAATATCGCTGTTGACCAGATTCGATTCAGTGAGCCTCAAATCGCCCTGGCCGCTCATGAGTCTTGGATTTGCGAGTGGTCCGAAGGCGATGACCTTGCCCGCAAGCCGTCCGGGCATCGGCTCGGCGCCGGCCTCCACAGCGTGAACGAGGTGATCCAGATTCAGGGCATCAAAATCCAGAAAGACATGAGCGTGGTAGTCGTCGCCATGCCTGGTAACCCGGCCCCAGGCATTGACCCGGCCTTCGGCGGCGTGCATCGTCGCCTTCTCCAGCACCACCCGGCCGGGAAGGGCAACCTCCCCCGCCTTGGCCGGCGCGGCCGAGCCGATGTGAACGGTCGCGTGGGCAGGCCCGATGGGCAAGGCGCTCCAGGTCGCGCTGCGCGGCTGAATCCGGATGTCAACGCCCATGGGCTCTGTGCTGCCGCGCGATGTGTTGCGCTGCACTCGAACAGCGCCATCCAATGTACCGGCAAGAGACCTGGCGGCAGGGAACAGCGAGGCAATCTGGGCGGCCTCAATGCCCTTCCATTCAAGCTGACCAGTGCTGGACGCCCAATCGTCAACAAGGACGTGTCCGTGCCCGGCGAAGGACCCGCCAAGGACACGGCCGGTCAGGCCGGCAACCTTCAGGTTCCTGCCGTCCAAGGTCGATCGAAGGTCCAGCTCGCCAAGAGGCTTGCCATCGAGGTTCGCCCGGCCCTGGAGCCTGAGATCGCCGGTGGCGGACAGGCCAGCGGTGTTGATATCGAGCGATGTTTCTCCCCCAAGGTTGACTGACAGCTTCTGCTGGGGCAATTCGATTGGCCAGTCGCTCGCCTTGCCCTCGATGTGCACTCGAGAGCGATCCTGGAGGTTCATCCGCACCGCAGCCGTAGCAGCACCGTCCTTCTGTCGCAGCTTGACGTCGTCGATCAGCAACTGCTCACCGCGCATCGCAAGCCGGCCGGTGATCTGCTCGGCGGCGAACGCCTCTTTTCGGAAACCGCGAATCGAGAATTCGCCCTGCACATTGCGGCTCTTCTCGTGAAATCGCGGCCAGTCGACATTGACCTGGGCATCCAAGGCGCCGAGCATCCCCGGCGGCGGCTGCACGAGATTGTCGGCGACGGCGAGCGGGACGCCCGCCATCTGGATACCGATCGTCGCTGCGGCATCCTCGAAATGGTAATCAGCTGCCAGGGACACGCGCCCGCCCAGAAGCTGCATCTGGTTCGACCGCAGAGTCAACTGCCGCTCGTCGATCTCGCCCTTGACCTGTGCGCGCACATCGCCCATGCGCTGCGACCCAAGCGAAACCTGTCGGCCTGACAACCAGCCCGACAAAGAGAGTCGGAACGGCTGGAGTGTTCCGGACGCCGTTGCCTGCCCGGCCAGTGGACCCGTGGAGTAGCGGCCGGCCACGCTTGGGTCCGGATCATCCTGACGCGAGAGGTTCAGCGTCGCCTGCAGCGGCATCTGTCGGCCGGAGACATAGCTTGCCTGACCACGGACTTGGAGGTCATCAGCCTTGACCTGGAATTCGGACACGTCGATCTGGCCGGGCGAACCGGCGGCCTCGATGGCGAAGTCGGCCGGTTCCCGCAGACGGGCCACGGGGATGCCGTTGGCAACCGCCGACAGGCTCCATCGTCCCGAAGTCATGTCGCACAGTCCGGAGGCGGTCAGCCGATCGGCGTCGGGCAAGCGCATATCCGCCAGGCGGACAACATCGTCGCCGGTCTCCAGGCTTGCTGCGAGCCCCTTCAGATCGATGTCGATCGACTCGCCAATCCAGGCGAGTTCCCTGAACGCCACACGCCAGTCAACATGCGACAGCGATCTGCCGTCGCCGCTGATGTCGGCACTGGCGACCCACTTGCCCTGGGGCGCAGCGCCCAGCGTATGCAACCAACCGGTGATATGAGGCCGATCCGGCCAGGGTGTCTGGAGCGTTGCAGAGAATGCCCCCTGATGCACAATCCCGGCCGGCATCTGCACGTCCCGCCACGCCACGGCGAGATGGCCCGCGCCGATCGGCCAGTCCAGTCCGCCATCCACGCGCACATCGCCCCCTAACACCCGTGCCAGCAGTTCATGAATCTCGATCCTGGATCCTGCCATCCGGATGCGACCGGACTCCACACGAGCTTCAATGGGCTGCTTGCCCGCCACCCCGACCATCAATGAGTCGGGCTCGACGACCGCGGCCTGGGCGGATGCGGTCACCACCACATCGCCCACCGCATGGAATTGATCGACTCGCAGCGTCGTGATCTGCATCCGCCCACTCAGCGCGTTGTTGGCCCACCGACCCTGCCAGCGACCGGCAAGCTCGACGATCTCGGCCGGACTGGCAAAAAACGCGAGGATGCTCGGGTCAAGGCGCCTGACCGTAAAGTCCAAGGCCTGCTTCCAGTCGTTGGCGGGCGCCAAGGCACCCGTGACCTCGATATCGTCGGCGATGCTGATGAGCAGATTCCACGCCAAGCCATCGAGCGGCCGCGTCCTCACGTTGAGACTCGGGATGGTGAGCTTCCGGGAATCGGAATGGATGTAATGGACCGTTGCATCGACAATGCGCACCGCCGGCAGGAGTTCGGCGAGGGGCGTCCGGTTGACTGAGGGCTGCGCTGCGCGGCTGCTTTCCACGACGGCCAGGGCATCAGCGATGTTCGATCCACCCGCCGGATCCTGGCAAATCGTCAGTTCCGGCCGGTCGAGGCGGACTTCCTTGAGTCGAACCGAAGACCCGGTGAGAATCCAGGGCAACTCAGTATGGCTGACCTCGACGCGGGGCACGACCAGGAACGGCTTGTCCGCCAGCGGCAGGGCAACGCGCACCTCCCGCAGTACGGTATCGCCGCCCCAGGTGGTCTGCAGAGAAGCGGCGGTGATGCGCAGTCCCATGTCTTTCTGAAGCCGCGCGAGAACCAGGTCACGCGGAATCTGCGTACGCAGGACCAGGTGCACCCCCAGGACGGCGCAGGCGCCCGCAACCAGCACGATCGCCAGCACCAGCCAGAGCCGGCGCAGCCTGCCGGATCGTCGGCGCTTCGGTCGGGTCATCTGGGCTTCTCCGTGGGGGCTATGTTCCCGACCGTACGCGGACCGAAACCAAAGAACCAGTAGTCCTCGCGGATGGTCTTTCCGATGAACGGGCCGGAGGCCGCCACAATCTCGCCGGTGTCGGCCCAGTAGGCGACAAACGCGACACTGGCAAAACCATGCTGGCGCTGGTCCTTGTAGAAGGCGATTTCGGGCGTCAGCAGAGGCACGCCCGCGCTGGTGGACGTGAAGGGCAGCGGAAACGGCGGCACGCCGAGCAGGTAATTGCGGCGATCGATCCCCACGCCTCCGCTGCGCACCTCAAGAATGACTTTCGCCTCCTCCCGCTTGCTGACGAGGCGCACACCTTCGACAAGGAGCTTGGCTCGAACCTCGCCCAGCAGGTAGGGCTGATCGGGCGAGGCGACGTAAGTCGGATCAACGAATACCTGCCTGTCGCGAAGCCCCGCGGCCGAAAGCTGCTCAACGGCGCGAGAGATCGCCTGGCTCATCAGAAACTGCTCCGTGGCGGTGCGGGCCGGATCGGTGGTGCGCACGTTGGCGCAGCCCCCGCCGCCCCAGCTCGTCAGCGCGAGGGAAACAAGCAGGCCCAGAAACCGATGCGCGCGTGCCAAAAGCATCTCCCGGCAAGGAACCATGCTGCAATATAGGGCAGGACGGCACGCGAAGAAACCCGAAATGGCCGAAGCGAGAAGTAAATGCGGGCAACCAGAAAGGGCCCGTCACTTCCCCATGACGGGCCCGGGTGAATCCACGTATTCCGTCGCGGCGGTCAGACGGCGGCGGCCTGGGCCAGTTCCTTGCGACGGTCGGCCATCTGCGCCTTGAGGCGCATGAGAATTGACGAGTGCATCTGGCTGACCCGGCTCTCGGACAGGTCGAGCGTGACGCCGATCTCCTTCATCGTCATCTCCTCGAAGTAATAGAGGATGATGATCAGCCGCTCGGCGCGAGACAAACCCTTGGTGATCAGTTCCTTTAGATCCTTGCGCTGGATTTCCCGCACCGGGTTGTTGCCGCGTTTGTCCTCCAGCACGTCGATCTCGCGGACATCCTTGTTGGAATCCGTCTCGTACCATTTGCGCGACAGCGACACCACGCCCACGGCACTGGCGTCCTTGGCCATCTTCTCGAACTCGGGCATCGATATCTTCAGCCGCCTCGCGATCTCGTCGTTGGTGGGCGACCGCCCGAGCTCCACCTCCAGTTCCTTGGTGGCGCCTTCCAGCTTGTGGGCGCGGCTGCGCACCAGCCGCGGCACCCAGTCCATCGAGCGCAGCTCGTCAAGAATCGCTCCGCGAATGCGGGGAGCGCAATAGGTCTCGAATTTGACCCCCCGCTCCAGATCGAACGCGGCAATCGCGTCCATCAGCCCGAAGATGCCTGCCGACATCAGGTCGTCCAGTTCCACTTCGTCGGGCAGCTTCGTGTGGATGCGCTCGGCGTTGAATCGCACCAGATGGAGATAGTGCTCCATCAGAATGTTCCGCAGATCCCTCGTGGGCTCTTTCTTGTAGTCGACCCACACCTGCCTGATGTCACGCGCTTCTTTCCTGGCCATAATTCACACTCCCGGTCCATGGGTACAAGCATCCTTGCCTCGAGCTGTTCGATTCCGCGAAAATTGACCGGCCCTCCAAGCCGATCGCTTTTCGGAACCCGAGCTGATCGGATTTGGCCTGTCCACCATGCACGCAGAACAAGACCCACGCGACATGAGGCCAATTCCGTTTATCGGTCGTCCGATGCGGGGTTCCTCAGTTTTTCTTCTTCGCCTCGAACGTTCTCATCGATCATCTTCTCGCCCATCGCGCCAACGATGAGCCCGATAACAAATGTTCCCGCCATTGCCAGCAGCGCCCGCCCCACTGCTGTCGAGAAGCTGTTGCCGGCCGCCGCGCCCACGATCAGGCAGGCGGCGAAGGCGAGCAACGACAGACAGGCGGCGATCCGACGGCACACGGCGATCTCCTGGTCATCTCCGGAACCAGCGGCTCATGCGCTGGAAGAAACCGGCCCGCGGCGCGGAACCAGCGCCAACGCCCTGCTGGAGCCGCGCAGCGAGCTGAGCTACACACAGGCTGGCGGCGCAGCGGGGCTGCGCCAGCGTAAAGGGCGTGCGCCGGCGCACACAATCCTGCACCACTTCATCCTTCAGCACATAGCCGGCATCCAGCACGCTCGCCGACAGGAACTGCCTGGCGACCTTCGCAATCCGGTCGTACACCACGCGGGCTTCGGCCGGGTTGCGAGCCTGGTTCACAAGCAGACTCATCTGCCGGTCCGATTCGACTCGACTCATCACCTTCACGACCGCATAGGCGTCGGTGATCGCCGTCGGCTCCGGCGTCGTCACGATCAGCACATGGTCGGCGTATCGCGTGAACGACAACACGTTCGGGCTGATGCCCGCGCCGGTGTCGATCACCAGAATGTCATTCTCCTGCTCCAGTTCCGACAGGGTGTCGATCAGCCGCTGCAGGTCGATGTCGGACAGATCCGCCATCCGCGCCAGCCCCGAAGCGCCGCCCACAAGCTTGAACCCACCCGGCGCGTCCACCATGACCTGCCGCAGGTCCTTCTGCCTTGCGATGACATGCGCCAGATTGTGGGGCAGGTCGACGCCGCACAGCACATCCGCGTTGGCCAGCCCCAGGTCGGCGTCCAGCAGCACAACCTTCTTACCGGCCGCCGCGAACTGGATGCACAGGTTCACGGCGATGTTGCTCTTGCCGACACCGCCCTTGCCGCTGGTGATGGCATACACCGCCGCGCGGCGGCACTGCATCATCAGGCTGCGCAGGTGGGTGGCCTGATCGATGACGGTCATAGGGAAGCCCTCCCGAGAATAAGCTGGGCGAGCTTGCGACTGCCGCCAATTTCAATGTCGTCGGGCACATCCTGCCCCGTGGTGATGTACGACAACGATTTGCCCACTTTGCGGATCACGTTCAGCACCACACCTACATGCACCGCCTCGTCCAGCTTGGTGAAGATGATCTTGTCGACCCGGACCTGGCCGAACCGGCTAATCGCCGACTCGATGCAGTCCTGGCTGGCGGTGGTCGAGAGCACCAGATGCACCTCGTCGGGGCGAGCAACCTCCAAGAAACTCTTGAGCTCGTTGAGCTTGAGGGTGTCGCTTGGGCTACGGCCGGCCGTGTCAATCAGGATGTACTCACAATCGCTGATGGACTCTATCGCGCCCCGCAGATCCTCCGGGGCCGACACAACCCGAAGCGGCGAGCCGATGATATCGGCGTACTTTTTGAGTTGGTCCACCGCGGCGATGCGGAACGTGTCGATGGTGATCAGCCCCACCCGCTTGCCGTCGCGAAGCTTGAGGTTGGCCGCCAACTTGGCGATGGTGGTCGTTTTTCCCACACCCGTCGGCCCGATCAGCGCCACGATGTGCGGCCCCGTCGTCTTCTTTCGCACGATCGGCCCGGAGACGGGCAGCATCTTCTCGAGCTGCTCGGCAAGCTTGTCCCGCACGAAATTCGCGTTGTGGAGATGATCCGGGCGAACCTGCGTCTGAATCACCCTGACGATATCCGCGGCCAGTTCGTTCGTGACGTCGTTCTCAATGAGCTGAAGGTAGTAGTCAAACAGCTCCTGCGGCACATCGGGCGCCTTCTGCGATCGCGCCTCCTTCACGAGGTTCATGACCATGTCCTTGAGCGCGGTCATCTCCTGGCTGAGTCCCAGCATCATCGCGTTGCCCGCCGCCGGCGTCTGCAACAGGCCCTGCGGCCCGGCCGGCTGGGCGACCGGCGAAGCGGCTTGCGCCTCGCGCATACGGCCCCGAGGCGGTAGCGGCCGGCGGTTGCGCTGCGGCACCGGCAACCCGCTGCCCGCCGTGATCTCCACCACTTCCTGCTTGCGGAAACCCAGCCAGCGCCGCCGATAGAAGGTGCGCGTATGCAGGATGACGGCTTCCGTGCCCATGGCCCTCTTCACCTGCTGCAGGGCTTCCGCCATGGTGCCTGCTGAGAAGGTTCTTAATTGCATAGCCGCTTTCCCTGTATCAACCATTCAAACCCACCAGTGCCGCCGCCTCGACGGCGACCTCCGGCACAACCTCGTTGTACGCCAGCACTGCCGTGTGCGGCAGGCTGGGCTCCAGCATCCGCCGCAGTGGCTGCCGGATCTGTGGACTGCACAGAACCACAGCCTGGCGGCCGGTCTGCGTCAGTTCCGCCGTCCGTGCCGCCACCTGCTGCACGATCTGCTGCGCGGTCTTGGGCGGCATCGTGTTCACCGTGCCCCGGTCCGACCGCTCGACGTGCCCGTTGATCACGTCCTCCAGCGCAGGATCCAGCGTGACGCACCATAGCCGGTCGTGTTCGTCCACGTATTGCTTGCATATCGTTCTGGCCAGGGCGTTTCGCACGTATTCGGTCAGGACGTCCAGATCCTTGGTCCGGGCTGCGAAGTCGCCCAGCGTCTCGATGATCGTCTCCAGATCGCGCACGGGCACCCGCTCGCGCAGCAGGTTCTGGCACACGCGCTGCAACTCGCCCGGCTTGATCTGCGTGGGGATGACCTCTTCCACCAGCGCGGGCAGGCGCTGCTTGAGGTTGTCCACCAGGTTCTTCATCTCCTGCCGCGTCAGCAGCTCGTGCGCATGCCGGCGGATCACCTCCGTCAGGTGCGTCGCCACCACGGCCGTCGCCTCCACCACCGTGTAGTTCAGCAGTTCCGCCTGCGAGCGCTGCGAATCGGTGATCCAGTACGCCGACAGCCCGAATGCCGGTTCGATCGTCGCTTCGGCGCCGGGAATCGGGCCTGACGTCGCGCCGTTGTCCATCGCCAGGAATTGCTCCGGATAGGCCACGCCGCGGGCCACGCCCTGCCCCTTAATCCTGACGATGTAATCGTTGGCCTGGAGCTGAAGATTGTCGCGGATGCGGATCGGCGGGACGATGATGCCGAGCTCCGTGGCGATCTGCCGGCGAATCATGGTGATCCGGTCAAGCAGATCGCCGCCCTTGGCGGCATCCACCAGCCGCACCAGCCCATAGCCGATTTCCAGCTCCATCACATCGACGTCCAGGAGCTTCTCGACGCGCTCCGGCTCCTTGCGAGAGGCCTGCTCTCGCTGGCGCGCCACGGTGGCGGCGGCGGCAGCCTTTTCGCTCCGCGTCAGCATGAACGCCAGACCGCCGCAGCACGCGCCCAGGATCAGCAGCGGGACTTTCGGCAACTGCGTCATCGTCATCATGCCCAGGAACACCGCAGTGATGATCAGTGCCTTGGGCTTGGCCAGCATCTGCCCCAGCATATCCTCGCCGAGATTGCTGCGGCCGCTCGATCGCGTGACGATCAGACCGGCCGAGATCGACACGATGAACGCCGGAACCTGCGCCACCAGCCCGTCGCCGATCGTCAGCTTGGTGTACAGGTCCATGCAGTCGGTCAGGTCCCAGCCGCGCTGGAACTTGCCGACATAGATGCCGCCGACGATGTTCACCAGCACGATGATGATGCCAGCGATGGCGTCGCCCCGGACGAATTTGCTGGCGCCGTCCATGGCGCCATAGAAGTCCGCCTCCTGGGCGATCTCGGCGCGGCGGCGGCGGGCCTCCACCTCGTCGATCGCCCCCGCGTTGACGTCCGCGTCAATCGCCATCTGCTTGCCGGGCATGGCGTCCAGCGTGAATCTCGCCGCCACTTCCGATATGCGCGTGGCGCCCTTGGTAATCACGACGAACTGGATCACCACGATGATCGTGAAGATGATCACGCCCACGGCCAGCGAATTGCCCGCAACGAAGTTGCTGAAGGCAAGGACCACTTCGCCGGCCATGTGCATCGCGGCGGCCGGGTCGCTGGCCCGGTCGCCAACGGTGAGGATCAACCGTGTTGTCGCCGCGTTCAGCACCAGCCTGAACAAAGTGGTCGCCAGCAGCAGCGACGGAAACACGCTGAACTCCAGCGGCGACTGCACATAGATCGTCGTCACCATGATGATCGCCGACAGCGTGATGTTCAGCACGAGCAGCACATCCATGATCCCCGGCGGAAGCGGCACGAGAATCACGAACAGCAGGCTGATCGCAGCAAGCGGAAAGAGCATCCCGCGGTTGGCGTGAAGCCTGGCGAAAATCGGATTGGACGCAATCGCTGCCATCGATCAATGATGAATGCCTGCACTCCGACTCGTCTACACGCCCGCCAACTGGCGGCGCCGACTCCTGCCGGTCAGTTCATACACGTATGCGAGAATCTCGGCCACGGCCGAGTAAAACCGCTCCGGGATCTCCTGCCCGGCCTCGCATAGCCGGTACAGCGCCCGCGCCAGGGGCTTTCGCTCGATGATGGGAATCCCATGCTCGATCGCGATCGCCCGAATCCGCGCCGCGATCAGCCCCTGTCCCTTGGCGACCACTCGCGGCGCGTGCATCGCCTCGGCGTCATATTTCAGGGCCACGGCGAATTCCGTCGGGTTGGTGACCACCACATCCGCCGTCGGAACATCACGCTTCAGACGCCGATGAAGCATCTGCGCTGCAAGCTGGCGGCGACGCTGCTTGATCTTGGGGTCACCCTCCATGCGTCGCATCTCCTCCTTGACCTCCTGCTTTGTCATCCGCAGCTCACGCTCGTGCCGGAACTTCTGAAAGGCGTAATCCAGCAGCGCCAGCACCAGCAGCAGTCCCGCGATCCGCAGCCCGACGGCATAGATGATCGATGCGCCCAGCCCGAATGCCTGGATCGACTCCAGGTTCTGGACGCCGACGATCTCGTGTAGTCGATCGCTCACCGCCGCCCACGCCACCCACCCCACCAGCGCCAGCTTCAGAAGGTTCATCACCAGGTGAACATAGCTTTCCATGCTGAACATCCGCTGCACGCCCCGAAGCGGATTGATCAGACCGAAGTTCGGCTGGAGTCGCTTGTTGCTTAGGAAGAAACCCACCTGCATGAGATTGATCACGACCGCCACCACCACCGCCCCCACCAGCAGCGGCGCCACCGCCCCCGCCGCGAGCACGATCGCGCTGGACGCGATCGGCTCAAGTGATGTTAATCGAAGATCCGCGAACGATTCGGCCGATAAGACCTGCGTCAGCAGCGTCCGGAAAGCCTTGATCAGGCCATCTCCGAACGCCCGCAGCAACAGCAGGAAGCACAGCAGCAGCGTGGCCGCCGTCAGGTCGGCGCTGCGCGCGATCTGCCCTTGCTCGCGAGCCTCTTCGCGGCGACGCGGTGTCGGGGCTTCCGTTTTGTCTCCCAGGTCCTCAGCCATCCTTGGCCCGTCACGTCAATCCCTGAACAACTCAAGCCGCCATTCCGGCCCACACGCCGGCCAGCCGCTCCATGTAGTCGTATAGCGCCTCGCGAATAACCTCGCTGGTCATGGCGACGCACGCGATCAGCAGCCCGATTCCCAACAGCGACCGCAGGCTCAGCCCGGCGGTCATCACGTTGATCTGCGGGATCGTCTTGCCGACAAAACCCATCACCACGTCCACCAGCAACATCGTCACCAGCATCGGCGCCGCCAGTTGCACGGCCAGCGCGGTGGCCGCCTGCATCAGTCCGACCACGATGCTCAGCAGGTCCTGCGTCATTCCCAGGCTCAGCAGCGGCAACGACTCGAAACTCGCCCGCACGCCCCGAAGAAGCGCGTGGTGCCCGCGAATACACAGGAAGATCACCGTCGTCAGCATGAAATACATGTCGCCCACGACCGAGCCCGATGCGCCGAACTGCGGATCGAGCACGGCGCCCATGCCCAGACCCATCTGCTGCCCGATCAACTCGCCGGCCCAGGTCACCGCCACAAACACGAAGCTGAGCGACGTACCGATGGCCAGCCCAAACGCCAGTTCGCCGCCGATCCCGACGCTCAGTTCCCAGGCGGACGCCGGAAGCGGCGCCGGCGCGGGAATCGCCGGCATGAACCCGACGGTCAACACCAGGGCCAGCATCACCTTGATCCGCACCGGGATCCGGGCGCTTCCGAAGAGCGGAGCAGCCAGCATCATGCCGCCCAGGCGAAACATCGCCAGGACGAACGTCGGCACGAATTGCAGGGCGGATTCGTACATCAGCGATCAACCTTCATACCTCACGGCAGCGGCGCATTCGCGAACATCGCCACCGTGTACTCGATCAGGCGATCCGATATCCAGGGCATCGCCAGGATCGCCACCACCACAATCGCAAATATCTTGGGAACGAACACCAGCGTCTGTTCCTGGATTTGCGTCACCGCCTGGATCAACGAGACGATCAGCCCAACGATCAGCCCGATCAGCAGCAAGGGAGCTGCGATCAACAACGCAAGCATCAACGTCTCGCGGATCAGGTCGCTGGCAACATCCACATCCATGCTCTCACCCTTCCCTGAGTGGCGCCGCACCGGCTCGATGTGATCGCGGCGAGCGGGATTCGCAACACACATCCGTGTACATCCACGGCCTGGCCTCTTCCGTAAGGCCGAGGCCGGATATGGTTCCAACAAAAACTACTGCATAAAACTACCCATCAGGCTGCCCGTTATCAAGCGCCATCCGTCCACCAGCAAAAAAAGCAGCAGCTTGAACGGCAGCGAGATCAGCACGGGCGGCAACATCATCATCCCCATGCTGATCAGGATCGCCGAAACCACCATGTCGATGATCAGGAACGGCAGGTAGATCTTGAAGCCCAGCAGGAAAGCCGTCTTCAGTTCGCTCAGCATGAACGCCGGAATCAGCGTCATCGTCCCCACCTCCGCATAGCTCTGCGGCTCCGGCTGATCAGCGAAATCCGTGAACAGCAGCACATCCTCCCGATTCCCCCCGTGCTCGATCTGCCGGATCATGAACTCGCGCACCGGCGGCTGCGCTGCGGCCAGCGCCTCCTGCTGCGTGATCCGTCCGTCCATGTACGGCTGGAGCGCGGTGCTGTTCACCTTCCGCCAGGTGGGCGCCATGATCAGGAAAGTCATGAACATCGACAGTCCGATCAGCACCTGGTTCGGCGGCAGCGACGCCGTCCCCAGCGCCTGCCGCAGCAGCGACAGCACAATGATGATGCGAGTGAAACTCGTCATCATGATCAGGATCGCCGGCGCCAGCGACAGAACCGTCAACACCACCACGATCTGCAATGCCGCCGAGAAATTCTCACGCGTGCTCAGGTCCGGAAGCTGCATCGGGCGAAGAGCCTCCGGCAGCCCAGAAGGATTCGTCGCCTGCCCCCACGCAGGTCCAGCGCACACCACCACCAGCAGCGGCGCCAGCCACAGCAACCATCGAATCGAACTGGTCGAACCTCTCTTCACGATCACCCGCCTGGCTCCTCAGGTCCTGCGAAATGCGCGAGACAGCGTCTTGACCTTGTCCATCAGCCCCCCCAGTTCCGCACGCGTCTCGGCGACCGGCCCGTCAGGCCCAGCGTCGCCATCCGGCGCGGTTGAATCGTCGGGAACGTCTTCCTCCGGGTCGAATGCCTCATTGGCCCGGCTGAATGCGGATGTGAACGCCGCCGAACCGTCCGAAACAACCTCCGATCGACCCAGCAACGCCGCCACCTCGTCCGGGTCGCTGATCTGGCACAGCGTGTTCATCTGCACCCCTGAGCTGGCAACCACCAGAATCCGCCTGCCCACGCGAATCAGCAGAACCTGTTGCCTGGGCGACATCACCGATCGCGATAGGACCTGGATCGCGCCGGAACCGCCCGATGGCGACTGCAGCCCGAAGAACCGCTTGCCCGCCCATCGAACCGCGAAGATCAGCCCCAGCACCGTCCCCAGCGACAGAACCACCCGAGTCATGTCCCATGCCCCCATCGCGCTCGATGCAGTTCCCGAGCGCTCAGCGCCCGATGGGATGGCCGCGCGAATCGGCCGCTGTTCGATCGCGCTGCTTCGAGAAATGTCGGCCGGCTGTGATTGCGGCGACGTAGCTCCGGCGCAGGCCCCCGCCAGCACAATCGCGCACGCCCAGGCAACAATCGCCCGCATCCGGCCGGCCAGTCTGGCGACGGCGTCGCTCACAGTCCCTCTTCCTTCACCCCGGAAACAATCTCGTTGATCCGCACGCAGAAGTTGTCATTCAGCACCAGCACCTCGCCCCGCGCCACGAGACGCTCGTTGACAAATACATCCACCGGATCGCCCGCCAGCTTGTCCAATTCCACCACCGACCCCTCGTTGAGCTTTAGTACATCCTCAACCAGCATTCGGGACCGGCCAAGTTCGATCTTCACATTCAGCTCGACATCCCGAAGCAGGTCGATGCTGCTCACCTGCGCCTCGGCCATCATCCGCTGCAGGTCCGGCAACGCGAAATTCTCGGCGGGCGATGTGACCGCCGTCGGGACCGGCGCCGCCGTGGCAACCGAGCCCATCGCCGGCGCCTCCTCGTCTTCCTCCGGATGCGCCAGATCCGGGCCTGCTCCGCCAACCGCTGGCGGATCTTCAAAGCTGGCCTGCTTGAGCAACTCGTCAATGGCAGCCTGGTCCGGTCCCGGCGAAGCGGCATCGCCGGCAACAACAGCATCCAGACTATCACCAGAAGCGGCGGAATCTGAGACAGGAGGCTGATCCTCAGCCATAATTCACCATCCTTGGCGAAGGCGAGTCGTCCATTCGTCCCGACGGCCCGCCGTTATATCCGATGCCCCATGGCAAATCCAGAGAAATCCGCACCTGGAATGACTCAAATAGGCTGTGCCCGCGCCCCCCACACATCCCCGGAATCGACTCGCATGCGACCGGCACCGCATTCATCAGGCGATCACGCTCGAAGCGTCTCTGTTTTCAGGATTTGCAGCGTCCGCCGATGTACGGCCGCATTCGTGCTGACCGCATCCTTGCCCCAGATGGTCCTTTCACCAGTCCAGGTAGTGAAACGCCCGCCCGCTTCCTCCAGAATCGGCAGCAGCGGCGCGCAATCCCATGGATTCATGGCCGAATCCAGCGCAATTTCCGCCCGCCCCGTGGCCACCAGCACGTGTCCGTAACAATCGCCCCAGGTGCGCTGGAACCGCGTGCCCGCGGCCAGTCGCTCATACGCATCCGATCGCGCCAGGGCGCTTGTCACATCGGTCACCATGACAGCCGCCTCCTCCAGCCGGGCGACCTTCGACACCGCCGCCGGCCGGCCATTCCACCGGCACCCCAGTCCCCGCGCCGCGGTGATCATCTCATCCAGCGCCGGCAAATACACCACGCCCACGCTCGGCTCGCCTTTCACCTCCAACCCGATCAGTACCCCATAGAACGGAACCCCGCAGACAAACGTCTTGGTCCCGTCAATGGGATCGATGATCCATCGGTAATCCGGATCGCCCTCCTGCTTCCCGCCCTCCTCGCCCAGGATCGAGTGGCCCGGATAGGTCCTACCGATGCGAGAGCGGATGATCTGCTCGGATTCGCGGTCGGCCTGCGTCACGGGCGTGTTGTCCCGCTTCATCTCCACCGCCACGCCCGTGTTGAAATACGCCAGCGTTCTCCGCCCCGCCAGATAGGCCGCTTCCGTCGCCACGCCCAGTAGATCGCTCAACGCTGGTTCGCCCATGCCGCCGACTTTACCGCGCGATTGAAATCCACGCGAGGACCGCGCCCGGCCGTTTGTGGCCGTCGCGTCGCGCGTGTATAAAGCCCCAGACTGCGGGCGACGGATCGCCCCTGCTGATTCCTGTCGGGGCCCAACCATGCCGACGACCCTCGCCGTATTCGGAACTTATGACTGGGCCGTGCTCATCGGCTACATGCTGCTGGTGGTGCTTCTCGGCACCATCGCCAGCCGACGCAAGACCGATGCCGAGGGCTATTTCCTGGCCGAGCGGTCGATGCCGATGTTCGCGGTAGCCTTGTCCACCGTCGCCACGGCGCTCAGCGTCGCCACATTTGTCGGCGCGCCTCAGGAGTCTTTTGGCGGCGACCTGACCTACCTCAGCCAGAACATCGGCGGTTTCCTCGCGATCTTCATCGTCGCAGTCTTCTTCGTCCCTCGCTTCTATCGCGCGGGAACCATCACGATCTACGGCTATATCGACCAGCGTTTCGGCGAGGCCGGCAAGATCGCCACGAGTTGCATGTTCCTGTTTGGGCGGCTGCTGGCCTCCGGCGCCAGACTGTTTGTCGCCGCGATCCCCGTCTGCCTGCTCATCTGGCAGGAACCCGAGCCCTCCAGGGCAAAGCTGATTCTCGCCATCTGCATCATCGGCATCGTCGGCACCGCCTACGTGATCTCCGGCGGCATCCGCGCCGTCATCTGGACTGACACCATGCAGATCACCGTCGTCGCCGGGGCGGCCCTGATAAGCATCGCACTCCTCCTGCACCTTATCCCCCTCTCCCCCGGTGAAATCTGGAACGTGCTCAGGGAGCCGACGCTCGGCGATGGCCACAGCAAACTTCGCCTGGTCGATTTCACTCTCGACATGGACCGCAAGTTCAGCCTCTGGACGGCGATCTTCGCCGCCACGTTCCTGAATCTCGCGGCTTACGGCGTCGACCACGACATGGTCCAGCGGCTGCTGACGGCCAAATCGCCCATGCGCGGGTCCATTTCCCTGATCCTTTCCCAGGTCATCGGCCTCGCGGTCGTCTCGCTGTTCCTCGTGCTCGGCCTTCTCCTCTACGTTTTCTACAAGCGTCCCGACATCATGGGCCCCGCCGCGCCGACCGACGCGCTCCAATCCAGCATCCAGGTCTATCCGCAGTTCCTGCTGAATCACATGCCCACCGGACTGGCCGGACTGGCCATGGCGGGCATGTTCGCCGCCGCGCAGGGCAGCCTCGACTCAGCCATCAACGCCATGGCATCGAGTGCCGTCGCCGACCTCTACTGGCCGATCCGACGCCGACTGGGCAAGCACGTCGATACCGGCAGCCGGACGCCGCGGGTGGCCGTGCTGGTCATGGGGTTCGGCCTGATCCTCTTCGCCGTGATCTGCGCACTGGTCTACGACCCCCGACAGACCACCATCCTCGAATTCGCCCTCGGCGTGATGGCTTTCGCCTATACCGGCATGCTCGCCGTGTTCCTGACCGCCCTGTTCACGCACAGGGGCAACACGGCGTCAGTCCTGGCGGCCCTGGCCGCCGGCATCATCGTCACCACGCTCCTTCAGGACCGCATTCTGGCTTGGTGGACCGAGACGCTCCTCGGCTCGCCAAAGACTCTGGCGATGTTCTGGCGCATGCCTATCGGCACGGCCATCTCCTTCCTGATCTGCATCTGCGGCACACCCCACAGAGGCAGGATGCACGCCTAGCGCGCGGGATCAATCCTTCTCAGCCACATCCTCCCCCATCTTCAGGCCCACGATCGTCTGCCCCGCCCGTGGTGTCGGCGGCTGCTCGGCGGTGAACAGCGTGATGCGCCCAGCCTCATCGATCAACAGCAGCGGCAACACCTGCCCCGCGTTAACCACCGTATACTGTCTGAAATCGAAATCCTTGGTCAACAGGGTCTTGCGCACCTGCGCCCCGCGATCCATCATCTCTTCCAACCTGGCATAGGTAATCCCTTTTGCGAAAAGCGGCCGCCCTCGCAACTGCTGCGAGACCTTCTCCGCCCGTTCCGAATCACCTGTCGATGCGCCGAGCTGGAATACCTCGCTGCGCCCGAACACCCGCCCGAACTGCAAGGCCGCCAGCGAGTTCACCTCTTCGTTCGGCGTCAGGGCCAGCAGTCGGCCGATGTTGCTCAACTCCGTGCGGTCCAGAACGAACTGCGAGAGGATGCTGCCATACGTGACGGGCAGCCCGTCGAGCCGCGCCGCCAGCAGATTTTCACGGCTGGTGTCCACCAGCAATACCGCGTGCTCCTGTTCCTGGATGACCTTCGCCAACGCCCGCGCCAGCGGGTTCGCGCCGGCGATCAGGAATCCCAGCCGGCCGGGGTCCGCCAGTTTCAGTCTGCGCGCCGCCCAGCCCGCCAGGAGACCATATATCGTCACCGTGCCAACGATCACCGCAAATGTGTACGGCACAAGGTATTCCGCGCCCTCGACATTGTTGCTCCGAAGGTTGAGCGCGAAGACCGACGACACCGCCGCCGCCACGATCCCCCGCGGCGCCATGCACATCAGGAACACCCGCTCGCGCCGGTTCAGCCCGGAACGAGCCGTGGATATCAACACCGCCAGCGGCCGACCCACCAGCACCAACGCCGCCAGAAACGCCAGCGCGTGCCAGTCCAGGTGATCGAGTTGCTGCAGCTCAAGCCGCGAGCCCAGCAGTATGAACAGGCTCGACACAAGCAGCACCGCCAGGTTCTCCTTGAATTCCAGGATGTGCCTGACGGACACGTGCTTCTGATTGGCCAGAATGATCCCCATGATCGTCACGCTGAACAGCCCCGATTCGCTCTGGATCAGGTTCGCGCCCGCGAACCCCGCCACCACCAGCATCAGCGTCACGGGGTTCTGCAGGAAATCCGGCACCCAATACCTGCGAAGCACCAGAATCAGCGCCAGCGCCGCGGCCCACCCGATCAATCCCCCCACCACCAGCGTCTTGGTGACGCTCCAGAGCACCGCCGTCGCCACGTCCTCCAGCCCTTGCTGCGGAATCGCCGTGTACACCACCACCGCCAGCATCGCACCGATCGGATCGATGACAATCCCTTCCCATTTCAGCACGGCGCCAACCTGACCCTGCGGACGCACTGATCGCAGCAACGGCCCAATCACCGTCGGGCCCGTCACCACCAGGATCGCCCCCAGCAGCAGCGACAGCTTCAGATCCAACCCGAGTATCCCCCACGCCGCGCCCGTCGCCACCATCCACGTCACCAGCGCGCCGCTGCTGACCAGATTGGTGATCACACGCCCCGCCTGCGACAACTCCGCCAGATTCAGCGTCAACCCTCCCTCGAACAGGATGATCGCGACCGACACCGACACCAGCGGCAGAAGCATTTCGCCGAAGAGCTCGTCGGGCCTCAGAAACCGTCCGGACAACCAGCCGTACCCCGCCAGCACCTCGGTCCCCGGACCAGCCGCGAATCCGAACAGCAGCAGCAACAGGATGGCCGGCACCCCCAGCCGCCACGCCAGCCATTGCGCCATGATCCCAAGGACCACGATGCTGGCCAGTCCGATAAGAAACATCGGATCGTGCAAAGAACGTCTCCTGAATCCCCGGCCCTGTATGTAACCGCTTCCTCTGCCCGCCGCAAATCCGATTCCCTCCAGCCGCGCAATGTACACGCACGGCCCCGCCCGCTACTCTCTGTCGCCGCATGGACCCATGGCACAACATCGTGGGCGCGGTCTTGGCCGTCTTCGCCGTCATCGCCATCGGCGCGATCGCCAGACACGTCAACTGGCTGACTGAACAGGCCGACCAGAGCCTGCTCAAGCTCGTCATCAACCTCCTGATGCCTGCCCTCATCCTTAGCGTGATCCTCGGCCGCCACCATCTGCTCGATACGCGAAACCTCCTGTTTTCGCCCCTGGTGGGATTCACGACCGTGATGGCCGGCTTCGCCGCCGCCGCAATCGCGGCGCGATCCTTCGGCAAGGCCATCGGCCTGACCGACGCCCGCATGCGAGGGACCTTCGCTCTCTGCGTCGGCCTCTACAACTACTCCTACATCCCCCTGCCCCTGGCCAGCCAGCTCCCGGGCTTCGGACCCGACACCGTCGCCATCCTCTTCATCCACAACCTCGGGGTCGAAATCGCCATGTGGACCGTTGGGGTCATTCTGGTGTCCGGCCATCTCGGCGGACACTGGTGCAAACGCATCCTCAATGCCCCCACCATCGCCATCGCCGCCGCTCTGGTCCTGAACTTCCTGGGCGCATCTGCCCATATCCCCGCCGCGGTTCACACCGCCCTCGATATGCTCGGCCGTTCCGCCATCCCCGTCGCCCTCCTGCTGGTCGGCGCAACCGTCACCGATCAACTCCGCGGAGCGCAAATTCTGCGCGGCATTCGCACCATCGGATTCGCTTGCCTTCTGCGTCTCGGCCTGCTCCCAGCCTCTTTTCTTCTCCTGGCCTGGCTGCTCCCGGCTTCCCGTGAACTCAAGCAGGTGATCATCCTCCAGGCGGCCATGCCGTCGGCTGTCTTCCCGGTAGTGCTGGCGCGACATTACGGCGGCCACCCCGTAACGGCCATTCGCGTCGTTCTTGGCACCTCTGTACTCAGTCTCGCCACCATGCCCCTCTGGCTCGCGGCGGGCCTCTGGCTACTGTCTCTCTAGCCCTCTTCCACACCGCGCGCAGCCATGGTCCGATAATCCCGAACCACCCAATATTATCGGCTCTCTTTCCGGCCTCTTTTCCCGTTGCTTGCTCACTTCGGGCAATCGTAAGCTCTCACCGTGGGCGTGTCGTCTGCGCGAATTCTCGGAACTTTCCCGCGTTCGGCCAGGACTGGCCGCGGATGGATGGCGGCACTTTCGGCCCTGCTGTTCTTCTGCGCGACCCTTCAGGCCGCCCCCATCACCCTGATTGACAACGGCCCGTCGGGCAACCGCGTCAACATCGTTTTTCTTGGCGATGGCTACACAGCCTCCGAACAGAACAGCGCCTACGCCCAGCACACCTGGTCCATGCTGAACCACCTGTTTGATGAACGGGAAGACCCCTACCCGCGATACCGTAGCTTCTTCAACGCCTACCGCCTCCCGGTCATCTCCAACCAGTCCGGCGTGGACATCCCGAGCCTGGCCAATCCCCAATCAGGCATCTTCCGCGACACCGCCCTCGACGCCACCTACTGCTACGACGGCAAGACCGATCGCCTGCTCTACATCAACAACGCCAAGGCCGACGCCATCATGACCAGCCAACTCGGCGGAACCGGCATCCGCCCCGACCTGATGTTTGTGACCGCCAATTCCACGAAATACGGCGGCGGTGGCGGCAAGTACGCCGTCTACGCCGGCGGCAGCCAATCCGCTCCCGAAATCGCCCTCCACGAGGTTGGCCATTCCTGGAACGACCTCGCCGATGAGTACGGCGGCCGATCCACCATCTTCGGCGCCTCCGAGCCCGATGAAGTAAACGTCAGCGCGCTCGCCGACGGCTCCAAATGGCAGCATTGGGTCGGCTATGACCAGCCCGGGATCGGCGTCATCGGCGCCTACGAAGGCGCCCGATACTACGATCACGGCATGTATCGGCCGAGCCTTGACTCCAAGATGCGCACGCTCGGCCAGCCCTTCAATGCCGTCGCCAGGGAAAAGATCATCCTCGACATCTACGCCCTGGTCGATCCGCTCGACACCTGGCTGGACAACGCCTCGCGCCTGGCCAACCCGAATCAACTCTGGGTCGACACCATTGATCCCGGCGTCATCAGCGTCGATTGGCTCCTTGACGGCGTGAAACTGGACACCGCGGGTGAATGCCTGGATCTGTCGCTCCTGAATCTGCTGCCGGGCGATTACCAGATCACCGCCCATGCCTATGATCCGACCGACTGGGTGCGCATCAGCCGTGACTCGCTGGAACAGGACATCACCTGGAACGTGCATATCGGCACCCCCGAACCGAACGGGATTCTGATCCTTGTCGGTGCTATACTGCTGGGCGTCCAGCGGCACAGACGAGGGTAGACCATGAAGCAAATCCTGGCTGTCGTGTTCTGTGCGATGTTCGTCGGCTGCGGCGATCGCGCTGCCCGATACGCTGCGCCGGCAGGCACTGGCGATGGCTTCCGCAAGCTCTTCCCTGAAGAAGGCATCCCAACCGACTGGTACGTGCGAAGTTGGGCCGACGTCGAGCAACCCCCCGATTCCCCCCTGGCTAACTGGAAGGTCGAGCATGGCGTGCTCCACGGCAGCGAGCCCCGCGGCACCTGGCTCGTCAGCGACAGAACCTACCGCGATTTCATCCTCGATTTCGAGTTCAAACTCAGCGAGCGCGGCAACAGCGGCGTCGGACTGCGCTTCCCCGACGCGGGCGACCCCGCCTTTGACGGCCTGGAACTGCAGATGGTCGATGCCCGTTATCACGGCGACTACCAGCCTCCTCCCGACGAGCTCACCGGATCCATCTACAAGGCCATCGCCCCGAAAGAGCAGGTCCACAAACCCACGGAGTGGAACCACTACCGAATTACCCTCCAACGCGCGAAGCTGACGGTCGTGCTAAACGGCCAGACCATCCAGACGGTCGATCTGGATCAACAGACCACCCCACTCGAACGTGGCTCACCCCTCAAGGACCGGCCGCGCAAAGGGCACATCGGCTTCCAGGAACTCAGCCGCGGCGGTGCACACGTGCTGATCCGCAATGCCAGAATTAAGGAGCTCGATTAACCGCCCGTGCGAACCCTGGCCATCGATCTCGGCGCTCGTCGAATCGGCTTGGCTCTCAGCGATGAGGGCGGCCGTTTTGCCACGCCCCTTGAGGTCCTCTTCGTCTCCAATCCCCAACTTGCCATCGAGCCCATCGTGCAGGTCGTCCGCCGCGAAGCGGTGCAGCGCATCGTGGTGGGTCTGCCACTCAACATGGATGACACCGTCGGCCCAGCCGCCCGCCAGACTCTGGCCTGGGCTGGTCTCCTCGGCCAGCGCTGCAGCGTACCGATGGTGTTCGTTGATGAACGTCTCTCCAGCTTCGACGCAGAGCAGCAGCTCATCGGCCGAAAAAGGGCGGGGGAGAAGCTCACCCGCCAGCGCAAGAAGCAGCAGCTCGACGCCATCGCCGCCGCCAGCTTCCTCCAGGCGTGGCTCGATGGCCGACTGCCCGCAATAGACCCGCCTTCGCCCTGACTGCGACGGCCTGACTCAGCCACCCGGGCGACAGCACACCCCGTCAGCCTCCTTACCGACCACAAATTACTATAGAACAAGGCATTACGCCAACCCACGAGGAATCTTGTCGGAAAGCGCGCGCCGTTGCCTCCAAGGCGCGGCATTTGCCTCGCTGTTTAACCTTGCTGCGTGCGCCCATAGGAGTAACAGAATGTCCGACCGATTCGCACTCGTTCACGCCGGTTTGCTGGGAGCTGTGGGCCTCGTCCTGACCATACCTGCACCCAGCGATCATTGGCGACACCATCCAGGCGAGCGGCATCGACCCCGCGCTGATAAGCATGCCCGCCATGCCGCCCGTCACCGTGGCGATGGCCACCACAAACGCCGCACAGGCGAGCGCCAACGCCTGGATCATCCCGACCGCCCGCGCGGAGGATTCCATTGAATACGTGAGGACGCACCGCCCCTGGCAATCCACGTGACTGGGCTTTCTGGCAACGGATCCGGTTCCACTACCGCATGCCCTTGACCGCATCCGCCACTTTCCGGCTCTGCTCCAACACCTTGGCAATCGTCTCCAGGTCGATCATCGTAGCGGCATCGCTCTTTGCCTTTTTCGGCTCGGGGTGGCACTCGATGAACAACCCATCCACGCCCGCCGCCACCGCCGCCCGCGCCAGCATCGGCACATACTGCGGGTTCCCCCCGCTGGCCAAGCCCAGCCCCCCCGGCTGCTGCGTCGAGTGCGTCACATCAAACACCACCGGCACGCCAAACTCGCGCATGACCACCAGGCCGGTGAAATCATTCACCAGCCGGTTATAGCCGAAGAACGTCCCCCGCTCCGTCAACATCACCCGATCGTTGCCCGCCGCCCGCACCTTGTCCACCGCGTTGCCCATCTCCTGCGGCGACATGAACTGCCCCTTCTTAACATTCACGATCTTCCCCGTCTTCGCGCACGCCACCAGCAGGTCCGTCTGCCGCGACAGAAACGCCGGCACCTGCATGATATCGACCACCTTGCCCACTTCCTCGGCCTGATGCGCTTCATGCACATCCGTCAGCACCGGCACGCCCACCTGCCGTTTCACCGCATCCAGGATGCGCAGCCCCTCTCGCAGACCCGGCCCGCGGAAGCTCGATGCGCTCGACCGGTTCGCCTTGTCGAAGCTCGCCTTAAACACATACGCCAGCCCCAGCCCCTGGCACACATTGCGCACGTGCTTCGCGATCACCAGGCATTGTTCCAGCGATTCAATCACGCAGGGCCCGGCCAGCACAAACAGCGGCGCGAGGCCCAGTTGCAGTAGCTCTTTCATCGTGGCGGAACGATAAAACCGATCCGGCTCGGAAGCAAGTCGATCCGGACAGGTGTAAACCCCGCCGCCTCCCCATCCGCCTGCACCGCCACCGGCTCGCTCGATTCCACGCGGATCCGCCTCCCCTTGATATAGACCACCCCCTCCTGCGCCAGGTGGTCGCCCGCCGCCGCGGCCATCGCCAGCTTCAGCACCTCTCCCCGCGAAGCGCACGGCATCACGCATACATCCAGCACCCCGTCATCGCCCCGAGCATACGGCAGCAGCGGGAATCCCGTCCCGTATTCCGGCAGGTTCCCCACCATCGCGATCGCCGGCCGATCCTCAAGCACCACTTGTCCATCCACCTCCACAGTCAACGGAATCGCGCGGTACCCGGCCAGGGCCTTAAGCACCGGCATTGCATACGTCGCCACCGTAATTGGTCCCGACCGGGCCCGGTCCAGTTCATGCACCACCTGACCGTCGAACCCCACGCCGGCCATCAGCAGGAAGACTCCATCGCCCATCCTCGCCACATCCCGCCCCACCACCCGCCCATGCTGGATCGCCTCCAACACCTCCCGCCCCACTCCTCGCTCGCTCCAGTGGATGCCCAGGTGCTTGCCCATCAGGTTCGCCGTCCCCGTAGGCACAATCAGCACTGGATACGGCAGGCATCGCTCCCCGGCGCATCCTTCCCGAATCGTCCGGTCGATGGCCCACTGCGCTACCCCCCGCAGCGTGCCGTCGCCCCCGATCACCACCGCCGCCCGCACATCCCGCATCGATCCGCCGTATTCAACCGAATCCGCTCGGGTGAAAAACGTCCGCACCGCGTACCCGGCCTCGCGTAATGCCCGCTCAACCTGCCCGGCCAGAATCCGGCCTCTGCCCCGCCCCGAAATCGGGTTGGCAAACACCAGCACCTGTTCCATGCCCAAAGAACATACCCGATCCGGCCGCCACGGTCATGGCTCAACGTCACACGGTCGCGGCCGCCGCGGACTTGGCCCGGTTGCGCCGATACAGCCGCCATGCCCCCCAGATCACCAGCGCCCACGGCCCCACCATCAACACTCCGATCACCAGGAATTGCAGGCTCCACAGCAGGCCCCGGATGCTCGTTGACAGCGCATTGCGCACCGACGCCATCAATCCCTCGTCCCGGCCGACCAGCAGTTCGGCGTTAGCCAGCGTCACGTTGAACTCCGCCCTCGCCACCTGCCCGTCGGGCGCTTCCGGATCCTGCGCCGTCTCGCTCACGCGCGCTTGGCCCAGGTTGCGGATCTGCCCGGCAAGCTGGTCCGCCTGCGCCAGCGGCACATCCAGCCGGATCTGGCTGCTCACCCGGCCGCTCGAGTCCGCCGCCTTCCGGGCATCCAGAATCCGCCCCCCCGCCGCCGCCACCGCATCCCGCACCGACGTCGCCGCCCGATCGACTTCGGCCACCTCCACGGCCAGCCGCACCGTCTCACGCGCTGGCAGCTTGTCGGCGTCGATAATCGTCAGGTCAAAGCGGATCTTGCTGTCCACCGTGTTATCCGCGTCCGCCGACCGTTGCACCGTCCGCGAAGTCACCGCCCCGTTCGCCGCCAGCGCGGTCCGAACCTCCTGCTCGCGGTCCCGCGACACCTCGAACGCCAGCGTCCCGGTCACGTTCCCGCGATCCTGCTGGTTGAGCTGCGAAACCAGCACCCGCCCGTTGCCTTTGCGCGCTGCCTCAACCAGATTCTGGAAGCTCTTGGCGACATCGCCGCGCGTCGCCAGCCGCAACATCTCTCTTTCGCGAGGTGCCACGTTCGCCAGCGAGTATATCTGCACGCTGAAACCGCGCTTGGCCGTCGTGACGTTCTGCGTATCAGGGTTCTCCGTCACCGTCATGCTCATCACGTCGCGGTCGCGTCGCAGCTCCGCCGACGCCGCCTCTGCGCTGGCCGCGGGCACCTCAAAACTGATCGACGCCGTCGTGTGGTCCGGCTTCTGACGGTTCAGGTTCGATGTCACGATCCGCCCGCCGTTGGCCTGAACCACCTCCAGAATCGACCGATATGCCTCTTCCACGTTGCTCACCGCCAGGCTCGCGGCGGTCGTCGTCCGCGGCGCGATGTTCGCCAGGTTGTAGATCGAAATCGCCAGCCGCGTGTCCTTTCGCTCCACCCGCGCTGTGGCCGGCGCCGCCTCGCCCCCCGGCGTGCTCTGCCGCCGCTCCACGTCCATTCGCGACACTCGCCCGATCTGCTTCAGCCGGTCGATCACCGCTCCCGCCGCATCCGGCGCCACCTCGCACACCAGCGTCGCCGACAACTGCCCCGCATCGTGCTTCTTCAGGTTCGAATCGATAATCCGCCCCTTGGCCTCTTCCACCGCCTTCAGCGCCTCCGCTCGGGCCTTCTCCACATCATCCGTCTCGATCCCCATGTTTACATGCTCGGTCTGAGCTGCGAACGCCGCCTGCTTGATGTCCTTCTCCATCAGACCGATGTTCAGTGTCGACAGCGACACCAGGTTGTTGTAGTACCGCACCTCCCCTTCCAGCTTCTCGATCGTCGCCCGATACGTCCCAAGCTGCTTCTCGGCTTCGATCAGGTCCTTGATCTCCCCCTTGCCGCTCTTGATGATGTTCAGCAGCCGCTCCTCCATCGTCCGCGCAGCCCTCAGCTCGCTCTCCAAGTCGTAGTACACCTTGGTCACATCCTGAGCGCTGATCTTCTGGCTCCGCAACTCCCCCAACGCCCGCAGCTTCAGCACCAGCGTGTCCAGGTTCTCCGGCGGCACGCGCACCGTGATCGTGCCCTTCACCTTGCCGTTGGCCAGTTTCTCCGAACTGGCCGACGACACGAACCCGCCCTCTTCCTTCACGATCTTCGCAATCTGCATCGCCGCCGAGTCATATCCATCCACCTCGAACTGCATCTCCCCATTGCGGATGATCTTCCGCTGATGCTCCACCACCGCCGCCGGCGCTGGGGTCGCCTGTTGCCCCGCCTGCACCAGGCCAAGTATCCGGCTCGCAGGCCCATCCGTCGCCGGCGCCTCAGCCGGCTGCCCCTGCACGGCCAGGGAAAACTCCTCCGCCGACTCCTTGAACCGCTCAACCCCATGGCCTCTCGCCAGCTCCGTTCTGACCCCCTTCTCTCTGGATTCCGCCACGGCAGTTTCCGGCTTGAAATAGAGCGATTTCAGCTCCGCAAGGCGGGCGTTCCCCTCGACATCAGACCTGGCCGCCTTGCCGGCCTCCAGGCCGAGCATGGACCACTCATTCAGGCTTCGGCCTGGCCGGTCCCAATCCGTAGCGCCGCCGCTGGTGCCACGGGCAGTACCACTATCTGCGCTCACTGTCCCGTTCTTCACGTCGATTGCCCCGAACGCCACCGCCCCGGCCCGGCGGGAATGCAGCCGCCCTTCGGCTTCCACTTTCTTGCCCACAGACTCGGCTTCTTTCGCCAGACCGTCGCGTAAGTCATCATTCGCTACGGGCTTCCCTTTCGCCGAAGCGTCCACCCAGTCCGCGCGGAGTTGTTCGCCCAAGGCAACGGCCAGTTCATCCGGAGTGCGGCCGTCCCGCTCTGCCTGGTCCATTCGCCCATTGCCGTAGAACCAGGCGGCCTGGACGGTTCCATCCGTTCCAGCCAGCCCTTCGGCCGACACCGCGGCCATGGGCTCCCGGCTGTCCATCACCATCCCCGGCAGCCGCCCCTCTTCCATAAGCTGCGTCCCCACGTACCCCACACTCCCCAACACCAGCGCTGCCGCCAGCCCCGTCGCCGCCCGCCACACCGCCGGATGCACCAGTTTCCACCGCCCGCGCGCCCCGCGCAGCCCGGTGATGATCCGATCCTCCAGACCCATGCCCGGCCGAATATCCGCAAAGAGCTGTCCCATCGCCCGATCCTCTTCTGTGTATTGCCTCAGCGCCGCCGCGCACGCAGCGCACGCGGCCGAATGTGCCTCAAATCCCGCGCGCTCGCTCTCATCCAGCCCCCCCGCCACATAGGCCGCGATTCGCTCGGTGAACTCGTTGTGATTCATCGTGTTCATGGTCATCGCCCCTTTCGGGGTCCTGGTGGGCATCGCCCACCCTACGTCATCCGCTCCCGCAGCATCGCCATCCCCCGGCTCAGCAGCCCACGCAGCGAGCCGTTGCTGATCCCAAGCTGCCGGCCGATCGTCTCGTAATCCGCGCCGGCGATGTACCGCAACGTCAACGCATCGCGATACTCCTCCGGCAGCGACCGCATCGCCTCCATCACCCGCTCCCGCTCGTCACTCCGCTCGGCCGCTTCGTCCGGTCCCGGCTGCCCGGCCGCCACACCCGCCAGCGCCTCCACCGTCACGTGCACCCCAGCCCGCTTCTTTCGCCCGTCCCGACGCCTGGCATCCACCACCACCGACTGCGCCACCGTCAACAGCCATGGGCGCAGCCCCTCCGGCCGAGTCACCTGCCCGATCGACCGCCACGCCGTCAGGAAAGTCTCCTGAACCAGGTCCTCCGTCCGGTGCCGGTCCCCCGTCTCCAGGTAGATCCGCGCATACACCAGCCGGGCGGTTCGCCGGATCAGCTCCTCAAATGCCGACCGGCCCCCATTCTGGCTTGCGATGACCAGCGCCTCATCCGTTCGATTCAAGGTGCTCTCCGTTCAACATAGACAACGCCATTTCGACGCCCGGCGCGCGCCCAAGTTGCCCGCCCCGCCATCTTACCCCCTCCCGCCGATTGAAAACCGCCCGCCGCGCAACACAATACCCCTCCCATGAAGTTCGGCGCCCACATCTACCTCTGGATCGAACGATTCTCCGACGCCACCCTCGACGTCTTCGACCGCGCCCGCTCACTCGGCCTCTCCATCCTCGAAATCGCCGTCGGCGATGATGTCCAATTCTCCCCCGCCCTCGCCCGCCGGGCCGCCGCCAACCTCGGCCTCGAACTCACCCTCAGCCCCGGCTCCGCCTGGCCCATGCACGCCGACATCTCCCTCGACGACCCCGCCCACCGCGCCTTCGGCCTCAAATGGCACAAGCGTTGGATCGAGACCGCCGCCGAACTCGGCGCTGTCTCCTACAGTGGCGCCATCTACGGCCACCCCGGCGCTATCCAGCGCCGGATCCCGCCCGCCGACGAGCTGCCCCGCGTCGCCGACAACCTCCACATCCTCGCAGAACACGCCCGCCGCCTCGGCACGAAGCTCGTCCTCGAGCCCATGAGCCATTTCCGCACCCACATCCTCAACACCCCCCAACAGGCCATGCGCCTGATGGACCTCGCCGACCACCCCAACCTCATGGTCCTCCTCGACACCTACCACCTCGTCACCGAAATCCGCGACTACGCCGACGCCATCCGCACCGTCCGACCCAAGCTCTGGGGGCTCCACGCCTGCGAGAATGACCGCGGCGCCCCCGGCGGCGGCCTGCTCCCCTGGGATGCCATCTGCTCCGCCCTCATCGAGGGCGGCGATGACTACTACATCCTCCTGGAAAGCTACAACTCCTCCCTCAACGATTTCGCCTACCGCCGCGGCCTCTTCCACAACGTCTGCCCCGACGGCGACGCCTTCGCCCGCCAATCCCTCGCATTCCTCCAATCCACCCTCACGCGAACCGCAGGATGGGCGCAACCCCATGCCCAACCACCAAATCCGTAGGGACGAGTTTCGCCGGCCTGTGGCGTCACAGAGCTTCTTAAGCCGCGCACGGCCCTGCGGGTCGGCGTTCTCCTCGGCACACCAGACGACGAACAGGCGTGCAGTGTGCTGATGCAACAGCTCCGCCGCGGCATCCACATCGTCCGGCGAGGTTCCCGTCCTGGTTCGATGGTCCTCACTCATCTTCGAGAATGAGCCGTAGACCCATCAGTGCATCCCTGGCAAAGGTGGTCTTGCCTGTATCATCAATCGCGCTTAGGAGTTCAGCGAAGGAAACAACTGCGGGGGACGCTTTCTTCCGGTTCAGGCGCTCCAGGTCCAGTGGCACATATCGCAGACTCCACCATGAATCCGCTCGCCATTGTTTTCCCGAATAATACATCAACACGACAACGTCAATTGGCGCGTGCAGCGGCCCGGCAAAGCCCCCACCCAGCTCAAGAAGCTTGTTGACTGGAGCCGCGATCGCCGCCCACTCGGCATTGCTGCAATGTACGGCATAAGGCACGTCCAGAGCCTGCGCATGAAGTGGGTCCACGGTGTTACAGTACAGCACCCTGCGTTCGCAGGTAACACGGTGTAGATTGTCCTCGCTCAGATGCTCGATCCATAGGATCCCGATGTCTTGGCCCTTTGGGGCTTGCCGAACAGCGCGCATACAGGCTGACATGTCGCTTGACCTGGAAAGAAGGTCAGGAAGCCGCCTGTCCCGCGCTTCATTCAGCATGATTCGCAACTCATGCGCACGGTTCGGGTTGCGCTGCAGAAGAACCGGCATGAGGTCCAACACGATGCTCTCATCCGCTGCGCTTGTCTCGCCTGCTTCCTTCAGTCCCGCGCTGCTTGCAGGCACAGGTGATATCTGGGGCCGGCGTTCGCATCCTATCAGGGCCGCGAGCAGAATCAGGGACGCGAGCAGACTCGCTTTGCCTCTCATTGAACACCTTGCCTCTCATCGAGTGATCGGCCCATGAAAAGGAATCGTTCTTGTCCCCCCTGCTCGGCGGTCGGCCTGGTCCGGGTCCCTCGACCCATCCAACGGCACCATGAGGTTAGGATTGCCATCCCACACGGCCTTTACCTCACCTCCACCTTCTGCCCATAATACCGCCCCCGCCCCGCCTGCGTTCGTAGTACAAACTTCGGCTTGCCGCCCAGCCCTCCCGACCAAACCTCATCATACCATACAGATATTTTATTTTTCTGCGAACATCCTCCATCCCCCAGCGTATAATACCCCAGGTGAAGCCCCCCGTCCCGCGCCCAACCAGTGCGGCATGATCGGCTGGCTCAGCACAACCCGAAGGAGGGGAAGAACATGCCGTCGTTCATCCTTCAGTCATATGCATACGTGTTCATTTGTGTGAATCCGTGGTTGCTCCCTCTCCCGAACGAAGCCACCTCAAGGACCACCGGATCAATGACCCAACCACGGCCAACCGGCAACGGACCCCTTTTTCTCCCAATCCCTTTTCCCTCATATACTTACGCCTCATCAATGTCCCATTTTGTCCCCAATTGTCCCACAGTACAGATTCCGCGCGCCATGGTCCCGTCTCAACATGCCCCCGTGCCGTTCGATTCCCTGCCTTTCCCCCATCCGCTCGTCTTGCCTCCCGCATCCGGTTATCATGCCCCGTTTCCGCCCGAAATGATGGGCGGCCATACAGAACGCAATCAATACGGAAATCCACCATGTCCCTCGAAGTCGGTATCGTCGGCCTGCCCCTCGTCGGCAAAACCACCATCTTCAACGCCATGGCCGCCGCCGGCGGCGGCGCTGAGGTCAAGCAGGAATTCACCACCATCAAGCCCAACGTCGCCATGGTCCACGTCCCCGACGACCGCCTCCGCATCATCCACCAGTTCGTCGAAACCAAGCGCATCGTCCCCGCACAGATGCGCGTCGTCGATATCGCCGGCATCGCCCGTGGTGCCTCCGAGGGCATGGGCATGGGCAACAAGTTCCTCTCCCACATCCGCCAGGTCGATGCCGTCATCCACGTCGTCCGCTGCTTCGAGAACCCCGCCGTCCCCCATCCGGATGGTTCGCTCGACGCCGCCCGCGACATCGAAACCCTCGAAATGGAACTCGTCCTCGCCGACCTCGAAGTCGTCGTCGGCGCCATGGACAAGGCCGAGCGCGCTGCCCGCGGCCACGAGAAGGAGGCCGTCGCCCGCCTCGAAATCCTCAAGAAATGCCGCGCTGCCCTCGATGATGGCAAGCCCGTCCGCACCGTCACCTTCACCCCCGAAGAGCAGAAGCTGCTCAAGAGCTTCGGCATGATCACCGCCAAGAAGGTGCTGTACGTCGCCAACGTCGGCGAGGATGACATCCAGGGCGCTGGCCCCCTCGCCCAGCAGGTCCGCCAGTGGGCTCAGGCCAACGGCGGCGGCGTTGTCACCCTCTGCGGCAAGCTCGAGGCCGAACTCGCCGAGCTCGATGAAAAAGACCGCCCCGAAATGCTCGAAAGCATGGGCCTCAAGGAGCCCGCCCTCAGTGCCCTGACGCGCGAGGCTTACCGCCTGCTCGGCCTCCAGAGTTTCTTCACCGCCGGGCCGATGGAAATCAAGGCATGGACCATCCCCATCGGCGCTACCGCCCCCCAGGCGGCCGGCGCCATCCACACCGACTTCGAGCGCGGCTTTATCCGGGCTGAAATCTACACCGTCCCCGACCTCGAGCACTATAAGACCGAGGCGGCCATCAAACACGCCGGCAAGCTCCGCGTCGAGGGCAAGAACTACATCTTCAAGGACGGCGACATTGCCCATTTCCTGTTTAATGTCTGACGCCGGACGCTATACTTGACGACCAGAAGCGCCCGTAGCTCAGTTGGACAGAGCAGCGGATTTCTAATCCGCCGGTCGCAGGTTCGAGTCCTGCCGGGCGTGTTGCACCAGCACGGGGGCACCGGATGCTTCCTTTGGCTCATCGGGCAGGGCGTTCTGCAACTTCTACCCCATCCAGAACCACACCGTCGCCTGCGAACTGGCGATCGGCCGAGATGGGGGAAGACCCGAGCCCGCCCGACTGGTATGCTCGTGAAGGGGTCGGATGTCCAGGAATGCCAGGAGGTTGACATGCGGAGGGCGATTCTCGGGCTGATGATCGTCGCGGGGTGCTCAGCGGCGGTCCGGGCAACGGCAAAGGGCAATGACCTCTCCGTCTGGCCGAACGCCGTCAGCTTCCGCAACTCCGACCCGTGGCTCTGGCAAAACCACGACAAGATCCGCAAGATGCGGCCGAAGGTGCTGGTGCTGAACTTCGCCAACGACTGCGACATGCCGAAGATCCGCAAGCACTGCGAGGACCTGGTGGCCGCCCTGGCTGAAAGCACCCGTTACCATGGCTTTGAGGACCCCAAATCGCCGGCCTTCTTGGAATACCAGGTCGTCAAGTACATCGATATGCGCGATGCCAACCCACCGCCCGACCGCGCCAACCGCAGCAGCAGCCTCTTTCCGAGAATGCCGGATGGCCCGAAGGACTTTAACTGCGACTACTCGATCTTCTACGGCGAGGATTTCGCCCGGCGATATGGCTTTGAAGACCCGAAGCAGAAGGGCCGTTATCTCAACCTGCACGAGTTGATTAACGCCGGCCTCGTGCACGAACTCTGGTTCTACGCGATCCACACGGACGAGGGGTGGCCTGCCTACGAGGTGATCGAGCTGAAGCAGTATTACGACGATGACTGCCGGCCCATCAAGGGCAAGCACGGATGGGCTGGCAACGGCCACAGCGACACCATGCCCTGGAGCGGCCGCACCTTCCGCATGGCCTTCTTCAATCCCCACCGCGGCATCGGCTGCGCGATGGAGAACTTCGCCCACGGCCTCGAGGGCATGGCCAACTCCGGCAGCATCGCCTACTACCGCAGGTACTTCAACGAATACGCCGAGCTCGACCTGGATGGTCGATACAAGCTGCCGTTCAAGTCGCTCTATGCCCTGGACTACCGCGGCCGCGACAAGGTCGAGTATCCCACCGCCGCCTCGATGAAGATCACCCGGCGCGGCCGGGAGCACATCATCGACCCCTATGTCGCATTCGGCGGCAACACCCATTTCCCGCCGGGCGGCCGGCGGCACTACGACCTGTCCAGCCCCACGAAGACTGGCGCCAGCGCAACGGCCCGGACGGAAAAGACCGGCAACTGCCCTTCAATAAGGACAAGTTCCGGCGGTACAACGAAGTGGCCCCCGACGGCATGGGCCCGTGGGTGGTCTTCTGGCGGCAGTGCATGCCCGGCCTGGACAACAGGTCGCTGGATGACCGCGGCGGACCGATGAAGAACTGGTGGGTGTTTCTGTTCTATTGACTGGCTCAATCGATCGCCCGTCGGTAGCCCTGCCCGATGGCACTTGCACCATTGACCAATCGCGAGTTAGAGTGCCTGCCAACGCTCCCGAAAGAGACCTCGATGGACCCACAAGACCCTCTCAGTCTCCGTCTCTTGGCCGCAGTCGCAACTGTCACTGATTTCATCGAGCCTCTTGCCGAGCACGCATCGGAGACGCTCCTTGGGGATGCTGCGCCCCTCTCAGAGCATTTGCCTCTCGATGCCATTCTGCAATTGGCCTTCTTTGCCGATTATCTTGAGGTCATCTACCACGCCTTCGACACGGACAGTACGTACAGGACGTATGCCTTGGTCGAGCAGTTCGTTGAGGGAGCACTCGGGTCTTATCAGCAGTATCTCGACGGGTGGGATATCGGCGACGATGGCGCGCCACTTACAGGGCGAGGCTTTCTCCTTAGGCTCGCCGCCACATCGGAGCTATTCGCATTCTCGTGCGAGCAGACGCACGGGCTTGCATCGAGACTGGCAGCACGCGTTGACGCGTTCTCCGAAGAGCCGTTTCTTGTTGAGGCGCACATCTCGACCCGCGAGACCATCATTCGCGAAATGGTGCTTGCTGACAATCGTATCAGCCGATCCGAGAAGGAGATGATGGAGTTCCAGAAGACACTGCATGCTGAGATTCGTGAGTACGCTTTCGCATGGCGACGCGAAGTTATACGCACAACACACTCAGATGCCGCCAGCAGCGATTCAGACTCGCAAAGGACCACCACCCGCTCGGCGCCCTATGGCAATGCATTGCGCGCAGGTGCAGACTCGTTTCAAATGACGCCGACTTCGACCGGCGTCACCGATTCCGCATCAGCATTGCGTGAAGCGAGGAAGGAGCTTGCCAACCTGGTAGGCCTACCGCGTGTGAAGGCGGAAATCAGGCGCTTTGACGCATTCTTGGATATCCAGCGGCAGCGGCAGGCGGCTGGACTCCCAACAGGGAGTCCAGCGTTACACTTTGTCTTCTCTGGAAACCCAGGCACCGGAAAGACGACAGTTGCACGCATCCTTGGCTTGTTCCTGCGTGCATATGGTATTCTGGCGAAGGGGCAATTGGTTGAGACCGATCGCGCCGGTCTCGTCGCCGAGTACGTCGGACAGACTGCCATTAAGACTGCGGCAAAGATCGAAGAGGCAATGGATGGTATTCTGTTCATCGATGAGGCCTATGCGCTTGCTCCCGCAGGCGGACAGAGCGATTTCGGAAGGGAGTCCATTGAGACGCTTCTCAAGAGAATGGAAGATTGCCGTCAACGCCTGGTAGTCATCGCTGCAGGTTATCCGGAGTTCATGGCGCAATTCATGAAGGCCAACCCGGGCCTTCAGAGTCGGTTCACTCGGCACATCGTTTTCGACGATTACGCCCCTGATGAACTGGGGCGGATCGCATTGAGACTCTTAGACAATGGACATTATGTACTTACCCCAGGCGCTCAAGCCTATTTGTCGATCCTCTTCCAAGTAGCACACTCACGTCGCGACGAGGCTTTCGGGAACGCCCGATTCGTTCGCAACATTGTCGAGGAGATGTACAGCAGGCAGGCGCTACGCTTGAGCGGCGTGAGTGCACACGCGACAAGAGCGACCCTTCAGGCAATCACTCGAGCAGACGTACCGTTGGACCAAGTTGGTCTAGGCGTCACATCGATCACACTGGATCGCGCTCATTGGCGTTTAGACTGCCCGATTTGTGGACACCAAGAACAAGTCGGCCTGGACCTCCTCAGCAGAAAGGTCAGATGCGTTGCGTGCCAATCGGTCTTCGCGCCAGAATGGCCATCGCTCGTCGACTACAAGGTGCATGGAGTTACATGAAGTGCTGCGAAGAGGCTCTGCTGATGCTCGGCTCAGTGACGATTGAAGCAGTACGGTCGTGCCTACGATGGCGCTCCGAGTTCTCTTGAAGATTACGTAGAACGATTACTGGAGTCCGGAATGAGAAACATAGCCTCGTGCTCAGTCGCGGTGTTAACCGCACTCATTGTGCTTCCGGTCCATGCCAGATGGGTCGATGAATCAGCGCGGAAGATCCCTATCGCCTATGATGTCGATGTGCTGGTTGTCGGCGGGTCAACCGGGGCGGTGTCGGCCGCGGTGTCGGCCTCCGAGAACGGAGCGAAAGTTTTCCTCGCCGCCCCCAGACCCTACCTTGGCGAAGACATGTGCGCCACCATGCGGCTGTGGCTGGAAGCCGGCGAGATGCCCTCCACGCTGCTGGCCCAGCGCATCTTCGCAGAAGACTCCGCGGCGAGGCGTCTGCCCAACGCCCTTCGCCTGACCTACGAGGCCGATCTGCCATCCAGCCCCAAGCACCCCGACACCAAGCCCCCCCGCCGCCTGGCTGATGGCATCCCCGGCCCGGCCGAGAGTCACAGCGTGCAGTATGACGGCGATGTGACGATCACCGCCGACCTGAGCAGCGCCCAGGCGGTGCAGTCGGCGCAAATCATCCTCTTCCATCGCGTCGGCGGCGACTTCAACCCCGAAAACGTCGCCATCGCCACCAGCGCGGACAGGCAAACATGGAAGGACCTCGGCACGTTCAAGTGCGACAAGCCTTCGGCCGGCTCGATCGTCGTGCAATCGCCCGTGGATGCGAAAATTCGCTACGCGCGGTTCAAGGTCAAGCGGGCGCAGGATGCCACGCGAATCCTCGTCGGCGAGATCACTCTGACAGCGCCCCAGCCCGTTGCGCCCGCGGCCGATGCAAAGGTCAACCGCTCGCCCGTCAGGCCATTGCACGTGAAGAAGACGCTGGATGAGGCTCTCCTGGCCGCCAGGGTTCAGTATCTCTATGGCTGCTACGCCACGGATGTGCTGCGCGACGCCGAGGGCAGACCCTGCGGCATCGTCATGGCCAACCGCGCTGGCCGCCAGGCCGTGCTGGCGAAAGTCATCATCGACGCGACCGACCGGGCCATGGTGGCGCGGATGGCCGGGGTGCAGTTCGCGCCCTATCCGGCCGGCTCGCAGACGTTTCAGTACCACGTCATCGGCGGCGAGATGAAGGAAGGCCCGAACATCCGCGCGCGGCAGGCGGCGGTCGGCTATGGCGATACTGCCGGAGCGGCGGGTAGCGGATTCGCGGGCTATCCGATCATTGAGTACACGATGCAGATACCGATGGTTGATGGCTCCTTCGCATCCTTCGCCCGGGCCGAACAGACTGCGCGCGATCTGACCTACTCCGAGACCTGGGAAGCCAACACCGATGAGCCCTTTCAGACGCCCCCCGACCCGATGAAAGGGGTCAGGACCGTTTCCTGGACCAGCGCCCGGGAAGTGAATCTGGATGGCTTCCGGCCCATGAATACGCAACGGGTGTATGTACTGGGCGGATGCGCGGATGTGGCTCGGGGCGATTCTCCGAAGCTGCTGCGCCCGGTGAACCTGATGGAAGTCGGCCGGCGGATCGGTGAGGCCGCCGCCGATGAGGCCAAGGCAACGCCCGCGACCACAGATGCCCGTCTGCCGAAGACGGTCCGGCCTCCGGCGGTGCTGGGCGATGTGAAGGAGATCCTCGCGGGCGTCCGCCCGAGCCAGAAGAGCCTGCCGACGATCGAGTCGGCCGCACAGTCGATCCCGGTGCTGGGCGATTACGACGTGGTGGTGGTCGGCGGAGGCACCGGCGGGGCGCCGGCGGGCATCTCGGCAGCACGCAACGGAGCGAAGGTGCTGGTGCTCGAGTATCTGCACGGCCTGGGCGGTGTCGGCACGCTAGGGCTGATTACCGGATATTACTGGGGTTTCCGCGGCGGCTTCACGGCCGAGATTCCCGGCGGCGCGAAGTGGGACCCGCTGATGCGCGCTGAATGGTATCGCACCGAGATCCGCAAGGCCGGCGGCGATGTCTGGTTCGGCGTGATCGGGTGCGGCGCTTTCGTCCAGGATGGCCAGGTGAAAGGCGCCGTCGTGGCAACGCCGCTGGGACGTGGAGTGGTGTTGGCGAAGGTGGTCATCGACGCCACCGGTAACGCCGACGTGGCGGCCGCCGCCGGCGCGCCGACTGTCCACACCGGCGCAGACGAAATGGCGCAACAGGGCACCGGCCTGCCATCGGTGAAGCTCAGCGCGAGCTATAACAACACCGATTTCACGATCGTCGATGAGACCGACATGCTGGATGTCTGGCACCTGTTCGTCTATGCCAAGAACAAGTACGCCGGCTCGTTCGACATCGGCCAGCTCATCGACACCCGCGAGCGCCGCCGGATTGTCGGCGAGTTCACGATGACCCTGCCCGACCAGGTCAATAATCGCACCTACACCGACACCATCGCCCTGGCGTATTCCAACTTCGACACGCACGGCTATACGGTCGATCCTTACCTGCTGGTGGAGCACCCGGAGAAGAAGGGCATCACCGTAAACGTGCCCTATCGATGCCTGCTGCCCCAGGGGCTCGACCGCATGCTGGTGACGGGCCTGGGCATCAGCGTCCATCGCGATGCCGTGCCCCTCACGCGCATGCAGCCGGACATCCAGAACCAGGGTTACTCGGCCGGGCTCGTCGCCGCCACGGCGGCGAAGCAGGACATCCCCCTGCGTCAGGTGGACATCAAGGCCATTCAGAAACAGCTCATTGCGAAAGGAATCGTGCCCGAGCACGTGCTCAGCGATACCGACTCCTATCCTCTGCCCGATGAGAAGATCGCGCAGGCCGTCGCGGACGTGAAAGATGGCAAAGGGATGGCCGTGATCGTCACTCATGCAGAGAAGGCCATCCCGGAACTTCGCAAAGCCTACGCCGCGGCCAAGACCGCCGACCAGAAGCTCATTTATGCCAAAGTTCTGGCGGTGATGGGCAAGGCTGACGGCCTGGACGATCTGATCCGCGCCCTGGATGCCGCCGACTGGGACAAGGGCTGGAACTACACTGGTATGGGCCAGTTCGGCAGCAGCCTCAGCAACGTGGATACGCTCATCGTGGCGCTGGGCCGGGCCAAAGACAAACGCGCCCTGCCCGCCATCATCCGCAAGGCCAGGCAGCTTGATGCCCGCAGCGAGTTCTCTCATCATCGTGCCGTGGCGCTGGCCTTTGAGGCCATCGGCGATCCATCGGCCGCGGACGTGCTGGCCGAACTGCTGGCCAAACCCGGGATGCGCGGCTATGTGCATCGCAGAGTCACCGATGCGCGGGATGCGACCGGCCAGAACCCCAATGACAACACCACGCGGGCGACGAGCATTCGCGAGTTGTCGCTGGCCCGCGCCCTGTTCCGCTGCGGCGATAAGAACGGTCTGGGCCGGGCGATCCTGACGGAATACACGCAGGACCTGCGCGGGCACTGGGCACGACACGCGGCCGCCGTGCTGGAGGAGACCAGACAGCGTGAATAGCGTCTGCGAGCAGACTCTGGACAACGCCTGCCGGCAACTGCTGGACTCCCGCGCGCCTGGCGGATGGTGGGAGGGCGAGCTGTCCGGCAGCGCCCTGTCCACCGCCACCGCCGTCTTCGCCCTGGCGCTCTACGAGCAGGAGAAACGCGGCAGCGCCGGCGATGCGCCGGCGCTCGATGCCTGCCGGCGGCTTGTCCGCAGCGGCCTGCACTGGATCATCACCCGCCAGAACGCCGACGGCGGATGGGGAGACACGCTCCTGAGCATCAGCAACATCAGCACCACAGCCTTGTGCTGGGCGGCACTGACCGTGGGCACCGGGGAAACTGAACAAGCCGCCACCGGCGCCGAAACCTGGCTCAGACAGCATGCGGGATCGCTCGAACCTGGAACGCTCAGCCGGGCGATCGCCGGCCGGTACGGGAAAGACCACACGTTTTCGGTGCCGATTCTGACCATGTGCGCTCTGGCCGGGCGACTGGGAAAGGACCCCTGGCGTTTCGTTCCTCAACTGCCTTTCGAGTTGGCGGCCTTGCCGCGGCACTGGTTCCGTTTCCTGCGGTTGCCGGTGGTCAGCTATGCCCTGCCCGCGCTGATCGCCATGGGGCTGGTGCGGCATGCCCGCCG
Source organism: uncultured Tepidisphaeraceae bacterium (assembly GCA_964570205.1). GTDB lineage: Bacteria > Planctomycetota > Phycisphaerae > Tepidisphaerales > Tepidisphaeraceae > CAZMXI01. The sequence goes on along the minus strand of CAZMXI010000011.1, from coordinate 5,457 downwards.
CAAGTCGTGGAACCCGATTGCCCGGGTCATGCGGTCGGTTTGCACCCATCGGGTGGTTAGCGTCATCGATCAGATCCAGCCCGCCGGCGGGGGCTTCCTGGAAGCCACACCGCTGACCAGCTTCGTCGTGATGAGCCTGATTGGCGCTGGCCAGATCGACCATCCTGTCGTGAGCCGCGGCGTCGAGTTCCTGATCCGCTCGTTCCGCCCGGATGGCTGCTGGCCGATTGACGCCAACCTGGCAACATGGTGCACGACGCTGTCCGTCAACGCCCTGAACAGCGCCGGCCGGCTCGATCTGTTGGGTCCTGAAGGGAAATCCAGAGTGCGAGCGTGGCTTCTCGGCCAGCACCATCGCCGGATTCACCCTTATACCCAGGCACCGCCGGGCGGCTGGGCATGGACCGACCTGTCCGGCGGCGTGCCCGATGCCGACGACACCGCCGGAGCCCTTGTCGCGCTGCACCACCTGGGCCCGGCCGAACCGGGCGTGCGCGAGGCCGCCGCGATGGGCGTGCAATGGCTGCTGGATCTCCAGAATCGCGATGGCGGCATCCCGACGTTCTGCCGCGGATGGGGTCGGCTTCCCTTCGACCGCAGCGGCGCTGACCTGACCGCGCACGCGGTGCTGGCGTGGCGGACATGGCTGTCGGAAATGCCGTCGCCACTAGCCGGGCGCGCCCGGGCCGCCATGACCCGCGCCTTGGACTACCTGCGACACGCACAGCGGCCCGATGGAACGTGGATTCCCCTCTGGTTCGGCAACCAGCACGCCGTGGAGGACGAAAACCCCATGTACGGCACCGCTCGGGTCCTGATTGCCTTGGCCACGGTGCCGAAGGGCCAGGACATGGTCGGCCGGGCAGTGGATTGGCTGCTGGCAAGCCAGAATCCCGATGGCGGCTGGGGTGGGTGCACGAGCGTTGAAAGCTCCATCGAGGAAACCGCGCTGGCCACACAGGCGCTGGCCGTCGCCGGCGGCCCGAGCGGCCGCAGCGCCACCGCCCGCGGCCGCGACTGGCTGGCGCAGCACACCGATGACGGCCGGCGTTTCCCGCCATCGCCGATCGGCTTCTACTTCGCCAAGCTCTGGTACTTCGAGAAGCTTTATCCCCTGGTCTTCACCATCGGCGCAATGGGCGTCGCATCCACCTGCCCGGCGCGCGACTGAAGAGATGCCGGTCCGCGCAGGGCTCTCGCGGCAAACTGCCCCTGCCGGGCATAATCGATCGACTCGCCAAGAATCCGGGCGGTTTCCTGGGATGCGTGGAAACCCATCGAGTTCTCGGCGTTCACGAAATCCAGCCGCCATTGAGCCTTTTTCTGAAGCTCGTAGACCGGGGCAAGTTGTGTTTCGGTGGCCCCGGCGGCCTTGGCCGCCTTGATCTCATCCAGCATGGCCACGATCGCCTTGCCCGCGCGGTCCATCAGCCCATGGGTTCGGTCCTGGATCGTGTGGACGCGATCGATCAGTTCCTGCTCGGGGAAGTTGTGGCACGGCTGGCAGGCACGGTTGACCATCAGCAGCGGGCTGCGCACCCAGTGGTCGGTCACCTTCATCGCACCTTCGCGTTTGTAGGGCATGTGACAATCGGCGCAGGCCACGCCGCTGCGGGCGTGGATACCCTGGCTGAACGTCTCGAACTCCGGGTGTTGCGCCTTGTAAACCAGCGCGCCGGTCTCCGCATGCTTGAAGTCGAAGAAGGGCGTGCCATCCGGAAACTTCGTCTGGTCATACGTCCGCTCGACCTGCTCAACCTTCAGGCCATTGTCCCACGGAAAGAACAGCACGGTCTTGTTGGCGCAATAATACTCCACGTGGCACTGAGCGCACACGAACGTGCGCATTTCCTGCCGCGAAGCTTCGCGGTTGGGATCGTAAGCCTCCTTGCGGTTTCCTTTGCGCCAACGCTCGACGCTCGGCAGGTGCGGAACCGGGTCGTCGCTTTTCGCCAGCGCCGCGATGCCCCGTACGAAGCCCGGCCGGGTCACGCGCACGCCCATCGTGTTCGGATCGTGGCAGTCCACGCAGGAAACCGGGTGTGCCTCGCCGACGGCGGTCTTCAGCGCCTCCTGGGTGGTGGGCGGCCGGCCGCCCGAAATCTGGTTCCCCGGCGCGGGGAGGTCTTCACGCGGCGTTCCATCCGGCGTGCTCAGCAGTTCCCGGTGGGCGTCGGCGTACGGCATCGTGCTCATCTTCTCGAATCCAGCAAAGACGGCAGGCCAGTCAAAACCATCGGCTTCGGCCAGCGTCTTGCCCTGCGCCGCGAGCCCCACCCGGCGCCATGTCGGCACTACCGAGGCGTGACAGTGCAGACATGCCCCGGCCTGGGGCTTTTCCAGCACCCGCCGCGTCATCTCCTGGTCATACAGCATGTAGGCATGCCCGCGCCGCTCGCGAAAATCGATTGCGAAGGCATATCCGGCGAACATGCGAACCAGCCACGGGTCCTTTTCCAGCCGCGACTCCGGCGGTTTGCCCTCGCTGCCTCCATAACGGGTGTGTGTCTGGTCCACCGTGCGCTTGTACGAGTCGTATTCCCTCGGCCAGTTCATGCCCCAGGGCACCGGGTCGGTCGTCGTCTCATCCACCGGCCTGACGATCTGGAACGGCCGCCTGGCCTCCTGTTGACGGGTGAAGATGCTCACGAGCAGCGCGGTAATTGCCACCGTCAGCGCCGCCGTCACGATGACTACCCCGACAAACGGCAGCAAGCGGCGCTTCTGCTGGACGAGTTGCTGTTCAGGTTGTTGTGGCGGCGGTGTCGTTTCGCTCATGGAATAATCCTCGATTCCCTTTCGTTCCACGGCTCTATCGGGCCCCATGCCCCACATCGGCATGGCAGCGCACGCAGGCGATGTCGTCCAACGACTCGCCGATCAGATTCATCTCGTGCACGGTCGTCTCATGGCACTGGATGCAGTTGGTCTTCAGAATGCGCGCATTGCGGTCGGTGATCCGAATCACCCTTTCGTTATCAAGAAAAGTAAAGGCCCATGAGTGCCGATAGCCGTTGTCGGCCTTGGCAATGTACTTGCCCACGAAGTCGTGCGGCAAGTGACAATCCACGCAGCCGGCCACCGCATGATGGCTGCTCTTCAGCCACGAGTCATACTGCTCGTTCATGATGTGGCAGTTGATGCACGCGGTGGGGTCCGTGCTGAAATACGAAAAACCCTTGGCATAGCCGAAGGTGAATGTCCCCACGCCGATCATCGCGCCCAGCAGCACCGCAAAGACGAGCCCGAGGATGCCATAAGGGAATCGCACCCGTTTACTCCTATATTCTTGCGTTTTCCCGTCCACCATGCGTTCCCCGCGCATCATCGTCTGCAATGTTTGAACCTACCGCGAGTTGTGGCCGCCGGCAGCGGTGAATTCCGCCGCCGAAAGCAGACTGCGATTCTTCTAACACAACCACTCCCCACCCGCAAGCCCGGTGTTTGACTCCTGCGTCCGGCCCCGTAACATGCCGCGTTGACGGCAAAGGAGTGCCCATGCCGGGTGAGTCGGAACTCCACAAGACGTTGAAGAAGGAAGCCTGTCGCTGGCTCTTCCGCATGGGCTACCGCTGCATCGCCGCCGAGGTGCGCCTTCGGCCGCTGGGCATTGTTGACGCCGTCGGCACGGGCCTGTTCCGCCCCTATGACAACTACCTGGCGTCGGGCCGGGAAATGCATCAAGTCTGTTTCATCGAGTGCAAGGCATCCCGAGCCGACTTTCTCCGTGATCGCGGCTCCGTCGAGCAGAACCTCTTTGACATCGGCGGATGCGCCAACAGCTTCAGAGTGCATCGGCGGCGCCCGAAACCTGCGGCCGATCTGGGCAAGTTCCGCTTCTGCATGATCCGCCCCCTGGCCAACCTGCATTACGTCCTGGCGCCCGCCGGGCTGATCCAGAAAAAAGACCTGCCTCCGCGGTGGGGTTTGCTGACACTGGGCGAGGCTGGCATCAGCGTGACTGTCCGCGCGGACTGGCAGGAAACGGCCGCGGTCGCCTATGTTGAGTCCGCCATTGCCCGCACACTCACCGGCGACATCTACCGCGCGGATGCCCGCGCCCTCAACTCCATCAATCGCGAGATCTTCGCCCAGCAACATACCCTGGCCAACCGCATTCGCTCGATCCGGCCACAGATCGTCCTGGCACCCCCGCGTCCCGGCCAACGTTGATCGCCCCTGATTAGAACTGCATTTCGAGGTCCTCGTGCGCCGGTTTCGCCAGCGCAGGATCCACCACCTTCAGCCGGCGCCATCGGCCGGACCGATACCGCAGATAGAACAGCGCCGTGAGCCCCAGAACCAGCACCACCACCGCGACCCAAGTCGCCTTCGGACCCGCGCCGAGTTTCCGCACCATCAGCCACGCCGTCAGCGCCAGCGCCCAGTGCCCGCTCACCGACAGCACCATCGTCCAGAAGGTGTCTCCCGCCCCCCGCAGCGCGCTGCTGAAGACGATGCCCATCGCGTCCGCGAACAGGTACACCACGATCAGCCGCACCATGAAGATCGCCAGCGGCGTGATCTGCGGATCCTGCGTGAACAGGCCCACCATCTGCCTCGGGAAGATGCAGAACGTCGTGAACGTCACGCACGTGTAGCAGAGCGCCACCTTCACCCCCGACATCGCCGCCCGATGCGCCGTGTCAGGGTCTCGGGCGCCCATATACCGCCCCACCAGGCTGGTGACGCCGATGCCCACGCCGATCAGCGGAATGAACGATACCATATCCCAGTTCAGCATGATCGTCATCGCCGCCGCCGTCACCACGCCGTACGAGTGGAACATCATCACCACCGTCGTGAACGCCAGCAGATTCAAGAAGAACTCCAGCCCCGAAGGGCTGCCCAGCCGCAGCAGCTTGCCCATCAGTTCCCGGTCGAACCGGAATCCCGTCGCCACCCCGAATTGCTCGCGGTTCGCCCGGCCAAAATAGCTCCAGACCAGCACCATCAGCCCCGAGGTGCTGCCGATCAGCGTCCCGATCGCCGCCCCCGCGATGCCCAACTTGGGCGCGCCCAGGTGGCCGAAGATCAGCAAGTAGTTGGCACCCACGTTGACCACCAGCGCCAGGACGGCCGAGACCATCACGATCCGCGTCTTCCCGATCCCGCTGAAAAACGAGCTGAAGCAGTTGCGAAGCAGCCCAAGCACCGTCCCGTACATCAGGATGTCGTAGTACTGGCGCTGCGGCCCGAACTGCTCCGGGGCGATGTCGCTCCACACGAACATCCAGTGCCCCAGCGGGATGCACAGAAGGATGATCGGCCAGCCGGCCAATGCCACCCACAGCGCCTGCGCTGCCGCCGCACCGCATCGCTTCGGGCGCCCCGCCCCCAGGTGCTGCGCCACCAGCGCGTTGCTGTACCCGGTCAGGCCCATGAAGAACGTCACGAACGTGAAGCAGGTCAGCCCCCCGCCCATCGCCGCGGCCATGTATTCCGGACCTATCCAAG
>CAZMXI010000010.1:44855-45972 GCA_964570205.1 uncultured Tepidisphaeraceae bacterium | reverse complement strand
CTCGTGCCTCAACCGGCCAACGCGGTCAGCAATGAACGCGAAGGGCCTGCCGACTGACACTTGATCAGATAGAAAAGCCCGGGTCCTTGTGGCCCGGGCTTTTTGCGCGCTTATCGACAAGGCAGGGCTCGCCTGCGATCATACCGCCGTCCGGCATGTCGCTTGTGCCGGTGGGTCCGAGGGCAGGTCGTTTGCGTCGCGGGCGGGCATGCCTTCGGGTGGGCTTTCATCCGTGACCTCGACAGCACTGGGGGCCAATATGGCCGGTTCGACTGCAGCCGTTCCGAAACTTCGCGAGTCAGCCAGATCGTCTGCGCCTGATCCCCGGCAGATCCTCGCCATGCTCGATGCGCCCATCGCGCCAACCAGGGCGGGCTTGCTCTACCAGCTCGCCCTGGCGCTGGTCGCCATCGCGATGCTCATCCTGCCGCTGATCTATGTCGCGATGGTCGTGGGCGCTGGCTGGTGCGTGTGGTGGTGGGCAATCCATGGCGCTGGCATAGTGTTCACGGGAAGGGGCAGCGCCAGAGGCAAGCTCCTGGTTTACCTGGTCCCGCTGGTCGCCGGGGCGGTGGTCGTCCTTTTCATGATCAAACCGCTCTTCGCCAAGCGGGGCAACCGTACCGAGCCGATGACGATCCACCGCGGCGCAGATCCGTTCCTCTACACGTTCGTGGACAAGCTTTGCGATGCCGTCGGAGCGCCCCGGCCCTCCCGCATCGACGTCGATACCGAGGTGAATGCATCCGCAAGCTTCGACGGCGGATTCCTGGGCGTGTTCACCGGACGTCTTGTCCTCACCATCGGCCTGCCCCTGGTGGCAGGATTGTCGCTGCGCAACCTTACAGGTGTACTGGCGCACGAATTCGGCCATTTCACCCAGGGGGCGGCCATGCGGCTGGGCTTCGTCATCCGCGTGATCAACTACTGGTTTGCCCGCGTGGTCTACGAGCGCGATTCGTGGGATGAGTGGCTCGTCGGTTTCCAGCGGGACTCCGATCACTGGGGCGCTGCGCTGATCGTCGCCATCACGCGGTTCTTCGTCTGGCTCACGCGCCGCATCCCCTGGGTCCTGATGTACGCCGGCCATGTCCTCAGCTCGTTCATGTCGCGGCAG